>JBBQNP010000001.1:0-107077 GCA_038330085.1 Planctomycetota bacterium
CGTGATCGTGCCGTTGCCGATGCCCTTGAACGAGACCGGGTTGAGCGAGTAGTCGAGAGCAGTGATGCCCTCGATCGTCATCTCGTTGCCGATCAGGAAGTTGTGGACCTTGGCCGCGCAGGTGATGCGATCCTTCGCGAACACGTACAGGTAGCCTTGCTCCTGTTGCGGGTTGTGCGCCGACGTGAGCAACGTGAGCGTGTCGTTCGGCGTCAGCGTCTCGGTCCGGTTGAACTCGAGGCAGGGGAGCGGAGCTCCGCCCGTGGCGTACTTGCCGATGTAGACGTACTCGACCTTGACCGTACCGGCGAGTGCGTTGCCGGCAACGGGGGTCGTGTCGCTGCTCGTGTTCGTGACCGTGACGAGCGTCAGGTTGGCTTGACGGTTGTCGAACTCGGGGAAGAGGAGGAGGCTGCCCGGGTTCCGACCGTTGGCCATGGCGGAGGATGCCAAGCCCAAAATGGTCAGACCCGACAAAACGACAGAGTTGAGTCTCATGGTGCTTTCTCGATGGGAAGAACTGGGAAGCGTCGAGTCACTTGCCTGAGATCGAGGACCTCGGAGGCAGAGAATGGCTCATGCTTCGTGCGCTGCAGGAAGACGCATTTGAACCTGCTGGACTGTGGGGTGCAAGGGGGGAGGTCAGCGAAAACTCGTGTGGGGCGAGGATCCTGCCGAAGCTGTAGAACCGACTGCTTCGGATCGGGACGGATCGGCTCTCGCCGTTCCTTCCCCGAACCGTAGGAACGATACCCCTGCGCTCGGGCAGGGAGAGAAAAAATCAGCAGGAGACGTCGATGGAAGCCTCGGTTCGCGGATGTCGGGAGACCTCGGGGAAGGTCGGGATCCGTCCCTTCCCCTTCTTCACGGGTTTGGCGCTGGTCGCAGCAGCCTGTGGACATGAGGAGCCCGCTCCGGTCGGCGCGCCGGTGGCCGTGAAGGACCCCGCGTCCTCCGCCAAGCTCAAGGGGGACGCGGTCGATCCGCTGGTGCAGGTGTTCGGCGAGGGTCCCCCGCCGACCACGGTGCACTTCACGCTGCGCGAGCTGCCGTTCGAGGAACACTCCGAAGGCTTGCCCAAGACCGGCTCGTGGCGCGGCTATCCCCTCCTCTTCGACTTCAACGGCGATGGGCTCTGTGATCTGGTCGCGAGCAACCGCGAGGAGGACGGGTACAACACCTGGGAAGCCTCGAAGACCGGTCCCTGGAAGCTGCACATCGAAGGCCTCGACCGCACGATGGCCTACGGTCCGGCGCGCGCCGCGGATATGAACTCCGACGGCATCCCCGACCTCGTGCTGTCGGCGCACACCGATGCGCTGCGCATCTATTTGAACGACGGGCACATGAACTGGAAGCTCGCCTCGCGCGTCCCGCGTGAGGACAACGGCTACCTGATGCTCGACATCGCGACCGGCAACATCGACGGGAACGCGTTTCCCGACGTCGTCGGCATCGGCAACTTCGACGGCGGCATGCAGGCCTTCGTGGGCGACGGAAAAGCCTCGGACGCGGAAGGCGAACCGGGCGTGCACCACTTGCCCGAGAGCCGCGCGATCATCCCCCCGAGAACCATGGGCAAGCTCGTGCAGCTCGTCGACCTCGACGGCGACGGCATCGACGACATCGTCGTGGCCACGAACGCTGGGCTCAAAGCGTTGCTCACGATCAAGGGCTCACCGATGCGCTGGGAGGACGTCTCCGCTGGACTGCCCGTGCCCTCGATCGGCAACAGCTTCTACGGCCTTGCCGTCGGACACTTCGTCGCCGGTGGCTGGCCGCAGATCGCCGCGTGCTCCCTGAACGATCCGACCAACAAGACGCCCGACGACATCGGCGTGTACGCCTGGAATCCGACCTCGAAGAGCTGGGGCCACGTCGACTCGGGCCTCGATCGCAACGGCGGCTACCGCGACCTGGTCGCGGGCGATCTCGACAAGGACGGCAACCTGGACCTGGTCGTGATGAACCTCCTCGAAGGCGGCGTGGTGCTGCGCGGCGACGGCAAGGGCGGGTTCGAGAAAATCGGCCGTCTCGCCGGCGTCGACGGAGCCGGGTTCGTGCGCCTGGGCGACATCGACGGGGACGGCTGGCTCGACGTCGTCGTCGTGCACGCGGCGTCGAAGAACCACCCCGAGGAGGGCAGCCTCCGCGCGCTGCTGAACCGCCCTGCGGTTTGGAAGAAGGACTGAGTGATTGCGTGATTCTGTGACCGTGTCACGGAATGACGAGCGCGACCCCACGTGCGGGTCGCGCTTGCAAGCAGCGGGATCGGATCAGCTCACTGGCCCGCAGCGACTTGTTCGCCGAAGCGGCTGCCGTTCTGGACGCCGCTGTACAGGATGTCCGACATTGCGGCCATGTGCTGGCCCGACATCAGGCTCGAGCCCAACCACATGTACACGCGCCCCGAAGAAGCCGCGTGTGCGGCCGAAGAGCAGCAGACGTCCGCGTAGCCGTCGCCGTTCAGGTCGAGCAGCGACAGCGACGAGCCGAGCGCTTCGTCTTGCACTTGCTCGCCGTTGAAGATCGCCGACGCTTCGACCGCTACGTGGCTGGTGAGCGTGGGTCCGCCGCGGAACAAGTACACGCGCCCGTTGCTGTCGTTGAGGTAGTCCGCGTCGGGTGCGCCGATGAGGATGTCCGCGACGCTGTCGCCGTCGACGTCACCCGTGCGGATCGTGCGACCGAACGAGTTGTGCGTCGGCAAGCCGGAGAGCATCACGCTCGCGCCGTCGGCCGGTCCGCTCGCGAGGCTGGAGCCGCCGAGGAACACGTACACGCGCCCCGCGTCGATGTCGAAGCTGTCGTTGAGCGGCGCGCCGACGAGCAGGTCGTCGATGCCGTCGCCGTTGACGTCGGCCACCGAAGCGCTGGTGCCGAAGCGATCTTCGACCGCGGATCCAAAGATCACGATGTCGGTGCTCGAGACCGGAGCGCTGATCATGCTTGACCCGCCGCGCACCACGAACACCTTGCCCGCATGCTGCATGAGCGTCGGTGCCGAAGGGTTGGCGAGCTGCGCGCACAGGACCAGGTCGGCATGTCCGTCGCCGTCGAGATCTCCGCACGTGACCGAGTTGCCCAGACGATCGCCTGCCTCTGCGCCGTCGAAGGCCAGGTCGGCCGATTCGGCGCCCTTCGAGGCGAGGCTCGATCCCCCGCGGAAAACGTAGACGCAGCCGGTGTCGATGCCGGCCAATCCGTCGTGCTGGGTGGCAGAGACGAGGACGTCGGCGGTGCTGTCACCCGTGACGTCGGCGACCTGCACCGACGTGCCGAAGTGATCGCCCGCGACCGTGCTCTGGCCGGTCAGTCGGATGTTCGCGGCCAAGGCGCTCAACGTCGGGCCCGCGTGCAAGGGGCCGCGGAACACGTAGACGGCACCCGCGTCCGGCGCGCCGACGGCGTCGACGAGGTTCGCGCCGACGATCAGGTCCGGAATGTGGTCGCCGTCGACGTCGGCCGCGCACACGCAGGTTCCGAATCCGTCGCCGGCATGGTGTCCGACGATCTTCAGGTCGGCTTGCGCGGCGGTGCGGTTCTGCAGCGCGACGGGATCGTCGCTGCCGAAGAAGACGTAGACCGCGCCGGCGGCGGTGCCGACGGTGTCGTCGAGCGGAGCGGCGACGATGAGGTCGGAGATGCCGTCGCCGTTGATGTCACTGCGCGGCATGAGCGGCATGAGATAGGTGAAGCCACCGGCGAGGCGACCTTGCCCGGCCGAGTTCGTGACGGTCACGTCGACCGTAGCTCCGGGCGTGCCGGACGGCGTCTTCGCGGTCAGCGTCATCTCGTCGACGACGACGACGTCGGTGGCGGGACGACCGCCGACCTCCACCGCGTTGATTTCGCCCATCTTGAAGTTGCGGCCGTGGACCGTGACCGGAGTCCCTCCCACGAACGGCCCCGTGCCGGGGAGGACGGTCTGGACCTGGACGGCGCTGACGGCATTCGAGCCGTGGCCGTGCCCCCCACCGCCGCAGCTCGTGAAACCGAGCAACGCAGCCGCGAAGAAGCTGCCGGCAAAAACACGCAGGGCTCCCGACCTGCGCCGGGGCATCTCGAGGGTGGTGATCATGGTGGGACTGCTCTTCTTCGTGGGCTTCTGCGCTCGGCGCAGAGTTCTGGCCGGGGTGGGGAAAATCCGGATGCAGCTCCACCCGGGCGCAGAGAGCGCCTGGAGGGAACCCAGTGAAAAGCTATCACGGTCAAACCGGGTCGGACCGGCGACAATGCGGTTTTCTAAGATCCGCACGGAAAATCCGCCACTTCTTGCGGAACTAGTCGACTTGCCGGCGAACATGGTTGCGGCGCTTGGCGTTAAATTTCGCTCAGAACTCGCCATGCGCCTCAGCTAAGGATATTGCTCTCTCGTTTCAGCTGCCTGCTTGGGTCAGCGAGATCCATGCGCTCCGCTGCGGTGACCTGGTTCCCGGACGCCGGTCCCTACAGGCCGAATTTCGCCGGCACACTTCGACGGTCCGGCTCCGAAGGTCGCTGCCCCTACTTCGGAACGCTGGTGGGCTCGGAGGCCGGGACCTTGGGGCGGGAAGCCGCGAGGTCCAGCTTCCGCTGCTTGGCCGCCCGGTAGCGCTCCTCGACGCTCTTCGGGTTCTGGCCCAGGCGCAGGGCGTCGGTGTAGGAGGCGAGCGCGGCGTCGTAGTCCCCCAGCAGGAACCACCCGTCCCCCAGCGATTCGTTCACGCGCCAGTCGTCCTTGAGCTTGTCCTTGAGATCCCAGAGCGTGTTCATCACCAAGTCGATCTTGGCCTTGTCGAGCTTCTGCGACGCGTGCGCCTCGAGGATCGCCTGGTCGAGGACCACATGGGCGAGCTCGCGCTTCGCCTGCAGGTAGTCGGGGTGCTTCGCGACGATGCCCTCGAAGATCGCGCGCGCGCCGTCGCGATCCTGTTCGTGCACGGCGAGGAGACCCAGGTTGTACTGGACCTCCTGCTCCGGATAGCCGGCTGCCAGCGCTCGCGCGTATTCGGCGCGCGCACCGGGGATGTCGTCGAGGTAGGCCAGGGTGGTTCCGAGCTGGAAGGCGACGTCTTTGTCGTCGACACCCACTTTGCGCGCATCGAGCAGCAGGTCCTTCGCCACCTGGTGTTGGCCCGCGACCGTGTACAGCCGCGAGAGCGGGATGTAGATCGACTTGGCGTCGGGGTGCGCCGAAAGCATGGCGCGCCCGCGCAGGATCGCGCGCGCGGGATCGCCCTGCCGGCCGTAGAGATCCATCAGCATCAGCACGACCATGGCATCGTCGCCGTTCTTGGCGCGCATGTCCTCGAGCTGCTGCACCGCAGCCGGATAGGCGCGGCTCTCGACCAGGGCCCTCACGCCCGCGTACGGGTCCGCGGCAACCGGCGGCTTTTGGTGGCAGGCGCAGGCGAAGAGGCAAACGGCGAGGAGAAGGGGGCGTTGCATGGCGGTCCGGTGGGTGCTCGTCGTCGGAGGCACAGCGGTGGGCGGTGTCCGGCGAGGGGTCGCGGGTGGTTTCGGCCACGGAAGTATCCGCCGACATCGGCCTGCGCGCCACGCGGCGTCGGGAGCGGGAGGCTGAACCCGCTCCCCGACGCAAACCAGGGCGGAGAAGCGGGATCAAGAGTACCCCGATTTCAGGTCTCAGGCAGCGACAACCCGCCTGATGGCTTGCCTTTTTTCTACGATGCTGCAAACATGGAAGAAGATTCCCGCCGGCTCTGGGCCCCCCGCCTCGTCCGGCCGCTCTCCTCCCCCCTGCATCGCCACGCCGCTCACGCGGTGGAACGACGCAGCACCACCGACTCGAACAACACCTGGGATTTGCCATGCTCTTCCATTCTCTCCGCGGCCGGACTTTGCCGGTCATCGTGCTCGGCGCCATGCTCGCCGCACACGCGTCCGCGACGACGCAGACGCAGTCGTTCTCCGACAGCATTCCTGTCATGAACACGAACTGGGCGCTGACGGTGTCGCTGCCCAAGTTCGATCCGGCGCTCGGCACGCTGCAGACCATCGCCCTCACGCTCGATGGTCACATCGAAGGTCAAGCTGCGGTCGAGAGCACGGACGCGTCCGCGACGACGATCACGACGCAGTTCCAGGCGAACCTGACGCTCTCGCGTCCGGACCTGTCGATCATCGCGGTCGTCATCCCGCAGATCACGAACATCGTGAACCTGGCGCCGTTCGACGGCACGATCGACTTCCGCGGCCCGTCGGGCATGACGTTCCCGAACCTGTCGCAGAACGCGACGCAGACGGTCACGTCGCCGCCTCCGGCTTCCGACCTCGCGCTCTTCACCGGCACCGGCAACATCGTGTTGCCCGTCAGTGCGGTCGGCGCTTCGGTCGCGACGGGATCAGGCAACGTCGTCACGCAGTTCGCGACGCGCGCTTCGGCCATCGTGACCGTCGTGTACACGTTCCAACCGGTGATCATCGACTGCAACGGCAACGGCATCGACGACGCGATCGACATCTCGTCCGGCACGAGCACGGACTGCGATCACAACGGCATCCCCGACGACTGCGAGCCTGACTGCGACCACGACGGCATCCCGGACGCGTGCGAAGCGGACTGCGACGGCAACGGCATCCCGAACGATTGCGATGTTCCGTGCCCGCAGTGCGAGGAAGTTGGCTTCCGCACACCGGGCAGCCTGCTCCTCTACCCGATCTACGACAACCGCGCCGGCAACGTGACGCTCGTCACGGTCACGAACACGAACTGCGACACGACCCCGCAAGCTGGCGGCCTCTACGCCGGCACTGTCGACGTCGAGTTCGTCTACATCGGCCGCTACGGTCTGAACAACACCGACCTGCCCTGCCTCGAGACGAACCGCACGCGCCGTCTGTCGCCGTGTGACACGTTCACCGCGTGGACGAATGCCGACAACCCCAACGCGCAGCTCGGCTACCTGTACGTGTTCGCGAAGAGCCCGATCACGGGCCGCGCGATCGTGTGGAACCACCTGATCGGCGAAGTCGCGATCTTCGGCGGGAGCAGCGCTCTGCACGATTCGATCGTCGCCGTCACCTTCCTCGGCATCGGCAACGAAGGCGCCGAGACCGACCAAGACCACGACAACATCCGCGACCTGAACGACATCGAGTACTCGGCGGCGCCGGATCAGCTCCTCATCCCGCGCTTCCTCGGTCAAGATCCGGCCGGCGAAGGCAACGTCTTCCGCAGCGACCTGATCCTCATCGGGCTCTCCGGCGGCACGCAGTTCGACACGACGGTGAACTTCCTCATCTACAACGACAACGAGGAAGAGTTCTCGGCGCAGTACACGTTCCGTTGCTGGGCCGACCCGCGACTGGTCGACATCAGCGGCACGTTCCAGGAAGCATTCCTCGACTCGACCAACAACGATCCGACCGAGATCCGCGGACGTCCCGACCACGAAGCGGGCTGGTTCAAGGTGAACGGCTTCGTCGCGTTCTCCCCGGCAGCACTCATCAACGATCCGGCGATCTACGCCGTGCTCGTCGAGCGCACCGCCGGATACGCAGCGGCCGCGTTGCCCTTCGAGCTGTGCTCGCAGACGAACGGCGCGCTCCTGCCGCACAGCATCTTCGGGGACCTGTGATCGGAATCTGAGTCGGTGAAGCTGGGTCGATGAGAAGCTGACTCATCGAACTCAGCGGACCCGCGGGTCCAAACATGCGCGGCAGGCGGTCAAGCGCCTGCCGCGCAGTTTTTGTTCGATGCACTACGCGCTCGGTTCGCACGACGCCGGGCACGATTCCGCTGAAGGTTGTGAACGCTCGTAGAGGCAACTCCGCAGAGCGGCTCTGAGTGCTACGCGCGCTCTCGCCAAGGGCTGCGCAAGTCACCGTGGAGGGCACTGCGCCATTTCACGCAAAGCTCTGCATTGCGCGATGTGCGCAGGGTTGCGAACCTTGCGCGGACCAGGCACAGCGCCGGCCGGTTACGCGGCTCGATTGCGCGTGCACGAGAACACCGGCAGGGATCGCAGCAACGGCGCGTGGCAAGGCGCGGTTTGCGACGCACACCAGGAGATCGAGATGCAGATCCGCACCCATGACGCTTCCGACCGATTCATCCGCCTCGCGGCCATCGCGCTCTCGACTTGGGCGAGCGCCGCGTCGGTGCGCGCCGACGAGCTGACGCAGAACGCGACCATCCCGCTCGGCTCGACGAACTGGTCCGTCGCTGCCGCACTGCCGCGATTCAACACGGCACTCGGTGTGCTCGAGGGTGTGACGGTGTCGCTGCAAAGCCACATCGAGGGCACGGCGCGCTACGAGAACCTCGACGACCAGCCCGTGACGGTCACGATCCACTTCACGGCCACCATGCAAGTGCGCCGTCCGGACACGAACGCGGTCATCCTCGCTTCGAGCCCGGTATTCGACCAGGTCGATCATCCGACCGCGTTCGATCACGTGATCGATTTCGGCGGCACGTCGGGCGCGACGATCAATGCGATCTCGAGCAACGCCGCTTCGCAGGCCACGCCGCCGTTTCCGTTGAGCCCGGCCGACCAGGCCTTGTTCGTCGGTGCGGGAAACGTCGTGTTCAACGTCTCGGCGGTCGGGATGAGCGTGGCTGCGGGCGGAGGCAACCTGATCTCGGGGTTCACGCAGTCGGCGTCGGCGGTCTTGTCGGTGACGTACACGTACACGCCGCCGTTCATCCAGGACTGCAACGGCAACGGCATCGTCGACTCCGCGGACATCGCCGCGCACACGAGCACGGATTGCAACCTCAATGGCATCCCCGACGAGTGCGAGCAGCTCGGCAACGACTGCAACGACAACCACGTGCCCGATGAGTGTGATCTCGCGACCGGCACGCTGACCGACCTCGATCACGACGGCTATCCGGACCAGTGCACGTGCGTGCGCGTCGACCGCAACAAGCCGGCGAGCCTGCTTCTGTGGCCCGAGTACGACAACCGTCCGGGCCAGCAGACGCTGATCACGCTGACGAACACGAACCGCAACTTCCTGAACGGCACGGTGCGCGCGGAGTTCCGCTACATCGACGGCACGACGTGCCTCGAGACGAACCGCACGCAGACGCTTTCTCCGAACGACACGTTCACGTTCGTGACGCGCGCACACATCGGCGGCAACGGCCGCGGCTACGTGTACGCGTACGCTTGCGATCTCGCCGGCGTGCCGATCAGCTTCAACTTCCTGATGGGCGACGAGATCGTGCTCGACGGCATCGGCGCGCTCGACTATGGGATCAAACCGTTCACTTGGCGCGCGATCCCCCCGACGCGGCAGCCGACGGACCTCGACGGCGACGGCATCCGCGACCTGAACGGTTACGAGTACGAGCCCTCGCCGGACGTGATCCTGATCCCCCGTTTCCTCGGACAGAGTCCGACGACGCACGGACAGATGCTGTTCGTGGGGCTCAGCGGCGGCGCGCAGTTCACGACGACGGTCGATCTGCAGATCTTCAACGACAACGAGGATCCGTTCTCGGCGCAGTACACGTTCCACTGCTGGGCGAAGACCTCGCTGCTCGCAATCAGCGGCACGTTCTCGAACTCGCTCTTGCACTCGTCGGAGAACGACCCGAACGAAATCCTCGGCGATCCGACCACGGAGGCCGGCTGGATACGCCTCGACGGACGCGTAGCGACGTCGAGCCTCGCGACGATCCAAGACCCCGCGTTCCTGGCCGTCCTGATCGAGAGTCGCGGGTTGATCTCCACTGCCGACCTGCCGTTCGAGCAGTGCACGCAGACGAACGGAGATCTCTTGCCCGTCGGACCGCTGGGCGACACGAGCCCCTGATCCAGGTCATCGACATTCCGCGGCAGCCGGCGTGCGGTCCCTGATGTTCGCGGCGAACTGCGCGAGCCACCCTGCGTCGATCGAGAGAGGGAACGCAGCGCGCCTTGCGCTCCGCGAGCGACCTCTGACCACGAAAGAAGGCGCGACTCCGTCAGCCGGAGCCGCGCCTTCGTACAAGTCGGCCTCTCAGGCCGAGCGAATCACGGGATCCAGGTCAGCTCCAGCCCGTTGCTCAGGTTGAAGGTCGAGGTCGTGCAGAACGCAGCCGCGTTGCGGTACCACACCTGGTACGTGCGCGTGCCCGGTGCCGTCACCATCCCCTTCACCGAGACGGACGGGTTTCCACCGAACGGGTACTGCGAAGAGCCGCCCACGTTCGTCGTCGTCTTCAGGCGGACGACCGATCCGCCCGCGCAGCGCAAGCCGTCTCCGAACGCGGCGCCCACGCCGCCGCCCGCCTGGTTCGTGCCCTGGAAGTACAACGCCGAGCTGTTGGGCATGCCGCTGCCTTGCAGCACGATCGTGTCGTTCGCGAGGCTCGACTGTCCCGACGCTCCGAGGTGCGCCCCGATCCCGAGCGAGCTCAAGCATCCGCTGTTGGCACCCACGGCCGAGTTGTTGCCGCACGGACAGACCGTGCCGCTGCCGTCACCAAAACAGAACTGCGTGCCGACGAGGCCTTCGCAGGAATCCGGGATGCCGTTGCCGTTGGAGTCCGCTTCCGTGCCGTCGGCGATGTCGGCGTCGTCCGGGACACCGTTGCCGTTGCAGTCCTTCGAAGCGCCGACGTAGAGCAGCACCTGGTAGTCCTCGTCGGGGCTGCCGGGGTTGGTGCCGACGGGCAGGTACTGTCCGTCGTTGTTGGTGTCGTAGACGATCGTGGCTTCGAAGACGAGGCCGCCGAGCGTCTTCGCGTCCGACGTCGAAAGCCCGCTCACCGACTGGTTCTCGAACGCCGACTCGGCGATGTTGCCCGACCACGGAGCGCTGGGCGAGATCGTGACGCTGTAGTTGAGCGGGATGAACGCGATCTGGTAGTTGCGACCCGAGTTGCGGCCGGAGAACACGTCACCCTGCTTGATCACGAGCTCGATCTTGTAGCTGAACGTCGCCGGCTGGTAGACGGCGCGCATCAGACCGACCTTCGTGACGCCAGGATTCGACGCGAGCTCGAACGGACCGACGAACCACACGTTGCCGACCGAGTCGATCATCGGAGCCGACATCGTCGGCCCCGTGCCCGCGCCCGGCGTGCCGAACGGCTTGAGCGTGCCGATGACGGTCGAACCGTTCTGGTAGATGTTCTTGCCGTAGCCCGTCACGGTGTTTTGCGTCCACGCTGCGACCGTCCAGCTCGTCGAGCCGCTGATGGGATCGGTCTTCGACACCGCGATGTAGCAAGCCGGGTCGAGGTTCGTGACGCCGCCGTAGTACAC
The DNA here is from genome assembly GCA_038330085.1 of Planctomycetota bacterium. Classification (GTDB taxonomy): domain Bacteria; phylum Planctomycetota; class UBA1135; order UBA1135; genus JAEUIA01. Next base: position 11,208 of record JBBQNP010000001.1, read on the forward strand.
GACCGCCGCTGCGAGCAGGTTGCCCGCTTGATCGGCGCCCAACGCGACTTGCGACGGAGCGGCACGGAACAGGTTCGAGCCGTGGTAGTGGTCGAAACCCTGCGTCCCCGCCTGCGCGGTGTTGACCCAAGCCTGGTCGGGGTCGCTCACGGTCGCCGGCAGCGCCAACGCGCGCGGCGAGAGGAATCCCCCGTTCGCGTCGAGTCCCCAGACTGCGAGGTTGTCGGCCAGTGCACCGTTCTTCGCGAGAACTCCCGCGGTACCACCGACGGATCCTGCGAAGAGCCCTGGGAAGTTCCGCGTCGAATAACCCGCCGTGCCGCGGTGGTCGGCCAAGCCGGCCAGGTGGGCTCCGGCCGGTGCGGTGGTGAGCGTATTCACCGAGGACTCGAACACGTACTGCGTGGCCGAGTTCACACCGATCAGGATCGAACGCCCGGCGATCGACTGCGGGATGATGTTCGGGCACGCGTGTGTCGTCGTGGAGTCGACGAGCAACCAATCGGTCGCAAGCGCGTCTGCCCCGGTGGGGAAGCTGTCCGACAGGACGTTCTGCATCGCCGTACGCGCACCCATGCGCACGCGGAACAAGTTGTTGCCGGTGAAGGGCGTGAACGTCGGGCAGTTCGCGTTGGTCGTGGTGTTGCCGTCCGCACGGAAGTCGAGGTTGCCGAGTTCGTCGACAGCTCCCGTTCCAAATGAAGCGAGCGAGCACCCGTCGTTCGTCCCGCCGATCGCTGCGGCGATGCGCGACACGAAGAGACGCGACGGGCGCGTGGCGCGGAAGTTCACGACGCCGCCGATCATGTTGTTGAGGCTCGTGCTGGCGGGAACCCCTTCGCTGAACTCGGCGAAGCCGAAACCGAACTGGAAGCCGCTCGCGCCGACGGTCGAAACGGGCGTGCCCGGATCGTTGCGCGTCAGGTCGTCGTTGACGCCGTGACCCGGCATCGTCCACAGCGAGTACGAGCTGCGCAGGAACGGCGTGTTCGTCGCCACCCGACGGCTCAGCGTCTGGGAGCTGATGTTGCCTGTGAAGAACGTCTGACCCCCTGTGCGCTGCTCGCTCGACTTGGCGATCGGGGCGACGCCGAACGCGTTGCTCCACGACGAAGTGACCGCCGCCTGGTCGACGACGAAATCGTTGATCTGCTCGGCCGGGTTGTACGCGTCGAGCGCGTCACCCGGCAGGCCGTTGAGCTTGGAGGTGCTGTCCTGCGCGTGCAGGCACGGCGCGCATGCCGCTGCGAAGAGGGCGATGCGGAGCGCCGAATCGAAGGGATGATTCATGGTGGGATGACTCTCGGTGAGAAGGAGGGAGGATCGGCAGACTGCATGTCCGCCGCGGTTTTGGAGGGTGAGATGTAGGGATCAAGACGGATGCGGGGCGTTCATCAAGACTGATGCTGCGCATCGGGCAAGGCTGCCGCGATGCGACCGTCAAGACTGCATCGACAGCGCATCAAGATGCCGCCAGTGTCGTCATGGAGCCCATGTCAGAGACACACCGTTGGTCAGGTTGAAGGTGGAGCTCGTGCAAAACGTGGCCGAGTTGCGGTACCAGATCTGGTAGTTGCGAACAGAACCGGCGCTGTTGACACCCTTGATGGACACGCTCGGATCGCCGACGTCGGGGTAGTGCGACTCGCCGTTCACGTTCAACGCGATGTTGAGACGGATGATCGTCCCTCCGACGCAGCGCAGACCGTCGCCGAACGTCGCGCCGAGACCGCCCGCGATCTGCGCCGTGCCCTGGAAGTAGAGCACCGAAGCGCTGGGCATGCCCGAGCCGAGCAGGACGAGCGTGTCGTTGCCGATGCTCGCGACGCCCTGGCTGTCGAGCCTGCCGCCCGCGCTCGAGACGCTGTTCGCGCAGCCGTTGCCGCTCGATCCGTTGTTGCCGCACGGGCAAGCCGTGCCGCTGCCGTCGCCCGAGCAGAACGGCGTGCCGGGCGGAAGCGGTCGCTCCACGTCGATGCCGCGTCCGAGCGCGATCACGGTTCCGCCGGCGGTCGAGTTGTAGACCTGCTGCACTTCCGTCGGATCGATCAGGCCGTCGTTGTTGGCGTCGCGGAGGGCCGAAATGCGCTCGGGGCTCTGCGCATCGGTCGTGTACAGCGTGCCGTCCGACGCGATCGCGATGTCCCAGATGGTGCTCGGCGCACCGACGACGTACCACTGCGAGAACTCGCCCGGGTCCTGCGCGTCACCGTCGTTGTTCAGGTCCTTGAAACGCCAGATCACGTCGTTGCCGGTGTCGGCGAGGTAGAACCAGCCGCTCGGATCCTGCTCGATGGACCAGAAGAACGGCGTCCCGGTCAGCGTCGGCGGGACGAAAAACGGCACGCGCTCGCCCGGATCCTGCGCATCGCCGTCGTTGTTGTTGTCGATCAGCGCATACACGCCCTTCGCCGTGACGCCGGTCGAGCCGATCTCGACGTAATAGACGCGTCCGCCGAAGATCCCCACACCTTCGGGGATGTAGTCGCCGACCGCCCCGGCGGGCGCCGTCCAATAGCGCACGACCTCGCCCAGGTCGTTGGCATCACCGTCAGCGTTGTTGTCGCGCAGGCGGAGGATCTCGTCGAGGCTTCCCGCCGTCCCCGTGTTCGCAGTGGCGACGAAGAAACTCGACGTCGAAGGATCCCAGGCGAGGTATTGCGGGCTCGTCATCGGCACGCCGTCCGCGTTCCCGCCTGGGCGGCCGTCGAAGAAGATGCTCGCCTCGCCGGGATCCAGCGCATCTCCGTCGTTGTTGGTGTCGCGCAACGCGAGCACATAGCGCTCGGTCGCGTCCGAGATGTACGTCGGTCCGCCGGGCACGCAGACGATGCCGTTGTTGTTCGTCAGCGAGAACGCTCCCGTGATGTCATCGTAGTAATCGACGACCTCGCCGAGATCGTTGTAGTCCCCGTCGTTGTTGAGATCGACGCAGCGAAACACGCGGTCGGCACTCGAATCGTTGACGAGCAGTACGTCGCCGGCGAACGCGCTCGACGAAAGGCTCGCTCCGAGGAGGAACGACAACCAGGAAGCGATCTTCATGTGGGGTCACGCGCAGATTTCGCGCGCGTGTGCGGAGGGAGAGTAGGTCAGCGCGCTCCGTGCGAGAACACGCAGGCAGGAGCGCAGCCGGCTGGAACGCGGAGGGCCGACCTCTCCATTCTTCGGGCTCGCCTCAGGACCGCAAGCCTCGAAGCCGCAGAGTTCGAGGTCGTCGGATTTCTTGACGCCTGCCCTTGCACCCCGTGGTGAAAGTCATCCGGGGCCGCTGGATCGGCTCGGTCCAAAACGGCCCGCTCCGGAGCGGATGCGACGTCCGCGCCTACTTCGAGCCTTTGGCGCGCAGGAACGCCGCCCGCCGGGCCGCGCGTTCGGCGCGCTCCTTCTCTCCAGACTCCCCGGTGTAGTCGAGCACGGTGTCGATCATCTCGTCGCCGCGCTTCAGACGGATCTTCTTCTGCGGGCCGCCCTCCTGCAGCTTCTCGATGAGCTCGCTCTGCGTCGACACGTCGTGACCGTCCACCGACACGACCTTGTCGCCGACCTTCCAGCCGGCCTTCGCCGCCTTGCCGTCCTCGGTCACCTGCTCGACGACGGCGGCGTCGTCGAGGCGCACGCCCATCCGACGGCGCGACAGCGGCTTCATGTCGGTGCGATCTAGCTTGTGGTCGAGGTCTGCGAAGCCGATCGCCGCGACGGCGACGACCATCGCGGAGTGCTCGAGCTGTGCTGCGTCGACCTCTTCGAACGTGTCGTACTGCGTGTGGTGAACGTGCTCGTAGTCCTTCTCGCTCTGGTGCCAGAAGAACGAGGGCACGCCCTTCTGGATGAACGGCGCGTGATCCGAGTCGCCCGAGTTCTGGAGGCCGTCGACTTCGTGGACGCTGAACGGGAAACGCTTGTCGAGGACGGACAACGGCGCGCACACCTTCAAGATGTCCGCGAGCTGTGCGTACGTCGCATCGATGCCGTCGAGGACTGTGCCGCCGGCGTCGTGCGTCAACACCACGCTGATGTCCGGGAGCTCCTTGGCGTGATCGCGCACGTAGCCTTCCGAGCCGAAGAGGCCTTCTTCTTCGCCGCTGTAGAGCACGAAGCGGATCGTGCGCCGGGGTTTCAGGCCCGCCTGCGTGATCAGCCGCGCGGCCTCGATCGTCGTCGCGGAGCCCGTGCCGTTGTCCTGCGCGCCCTCTGCACCGTCCCACGCGTCGAGGTGTCCTTGCACGATCACGAACTCCTCGGGGCTTTCCGTGCCGCGCAGGTCCGCGATGACGTTCGTGCACGTCGTGGGGCTCGCGCCGAAGATGTTCTCGGAGTCGATTTCTACGTCGACGCGCTCGCCCCGCTCGAGGCGCGCGACGATTTCGTCGTACTGCGCAGCGAGCACCTTCGCGTCGACCTGTGTCGGCAGCTTGTCGGCATCGACGCGCGAGTTGCCGCCCATGCCCAGGCGTCCGTCCGGCGAGCCGCGCCGCAGCGTGCCGAGGATGCCGGCTTCCTCGTAGTCCTCGCGCAACAGCTTCTTGAACTTCGCGCCTTCCTTGGTCTCCGTGCGCACGATCCACGCGCCGGCGAAATCGCGCTTCGGCACAGATGAGTCGAGTTCCGCTTGCGTGCGCGGCTCGAGCACCGCGTGACCGCGCGCGAGCCCGTGCGTGCCCGCGGTCCAGGCCATCGTCGCGAACGTGAGCGGCTGTTGTGAACCGTCGGTGAAGACGACGCGACCTTTCTGCACGCCGCGATCGAACGCGATCGGGAGCTCGCCCCACTTCTCGAGGCGCGCGTCGAGACCGTACGAGCGGAGCGTGTCGACCGCCCACTGCGCGGCGCGGTCGTAGCCCTGTGAGCCGGTCAGGCGCTTGGGGTGTTGCTTCGCGAGGATGCGCTCGGTCTCCATCACGCGGTTGTCGCGCTGCGCGAGCGCGATGACCTGCTCCGCGGGCGTGGGCGCGACCATCGCGACCGCCGGCGCCGGGGGTGCCTTCGATTGCTCGCTCGGCGCGGTGCAAGCGAACGTCGAGGCGGCGAGTGCGAGGAGAAGCGGTCGGCGCAGGGTCTTCATTCCAGCCAGGATACACGCCGAAAGCCCCGCGCGATTGCACACGGCCTCGCCACACTCGACACTGACGCACCATGCAGTCCGGCAGCGGTTCCCCGACGCTCGTGCTCGTGCCGACGGCGCTCGAGCGGTCGCGCCTCGACGACCAGGGCGGCCTCGGCGCCGGCGCGGCGCTCGTGCACCTGTGCGGCTTCGGACCGATCGCGGCCGCAGCGCGCACGGCGGGGTTGATCGAGCGCCTGCGTCCGGCGCGCGTGCTGCTCGTCGGCATCGCCGGCACGTTCGACGCGGAGCGCATGCCGGTCGGCACCGCGCGCGCGTTTCACGCGGTCGCGGTCGAGGGCATCGGCGCGGGCGAAGGCCGCGATCTGGTCGGGCCCGCCGCACTTGGATTTCCGCAATGGCCGGGCGCGGAGTCCGGCCGCAAGGACGCGATCCACGATCGGATCGCGCTGGCGCACGAGGACACTTGGCGTGCGATCAGCGGAGAGAACCCAGGCGCGCGCGATGCGCTGCTGCTCTCGACGTGCGCCGCGTCCGCCTCGAGCGAACAAGCGCGCGTGCGGCGCGCGCGTCATCCCGAAGCGCTCGCCGAGGACATGGAAGGGTTCGCGGTCGCGTTCGCCTGCGCGCTCGCGGGCGTGCCGGTCACGATCGTGCGCGGCGCATCGAACCTCGTCGGCGACCGCGATCCGGCGCACTGGCGCATCCCCGCTGCACTCGCGGCGGCACGCGAGCGCGCGCTCGAACTCCTCTGCGCGCGGGAGCCTTCGACATGAGCCCTCCCAACCTCGTCATCGGCATCTCACCCTGCCCGAACGACACGTTCGTGTTCCACGCGCTCTTGTGCGGAGCGGTGCGTCCGCGCGGTTTCGATCTCGAGATCCTCATGCACGACGTGCAGACGCTCAACGAGAAGCTCTTCGCGGGCGAGCTCGACGCGTCCAAGGTGAGCTTCGCCGCGGCGCTGCGTGCGACGCGCGACACGGTCGTGCTGCGATCGGGATCGGCGCTCGGGTTCGGCGTGGGTCCCTTGTTGTTGAAGCGCCCAGGTGCACCGCCGCTGCGTGCTGCGCGCGTGCTGTGTCCCGGCGAGACGACGACGGCATCCCTGCTCTACTCGATGTTCCACGCCGGCGAAGGCCAGGTCGAGCAGACGGTGTTCAGCGCGATCCTGCCCGCGCTGAAGCAAGGCCGGGCCGATTACGGCGTGTGCATCCACGAAGGGCGCTTCACGTACGAGCGTCACGGCCTCCTGCGCGTCGAGGACCTCGGCACCACGTGGGAGGAGCACACGCGAAGCCCATTGCCGCTCGGCGGAATCGTGGCGCGTTCGCGGTTGGGGCCGACGACCCTGCGCGAGCTCGACGACGCCGTGCGCGCGTCGCTCGACTACGCGCGCAAGCATCCGCGCGAAGCGCTCGCGACGGCGCACGAGCACGCACTCGAGCTCGACGAAGACGTGATGCGCGCGCACATCGACCTGTACGTCAACGCCTGGACGCGCGATCTCGGGACGGAGGGCGAGCAGGCCTTGCTCGAGCTGTCGCGCCGCGCGCGCGAGAGCGGTCAGCTCAGCCCCGACGAGCCGCCGATCCGCGTGCTCGCGGCGCGCGGGTGATCGAGGCAGCGCGCGCGACCTTTTCCACGAACGCCGGGATCGATCCCACCGGGTTCAATTGCCGATGCTTCAGTTGCCGACGTTCCTAGTTGCCATAGTGCAGCTCGAGCAGCGTGGCGGCTGCGCCCGATCCTTCCGGCGGCAACGTCACGACGAACAGCGATCCGTAGTCGTCCTCGCGCAAGTTCGTGATCTCCTTGCCCCGCGAATCGTGCAGCACCAAGCCGTAGTGCGCGAGCACCGCGGGCGCCGTGTTCGAGTGTCCGACGACGAGCGCCGTCTGCCCGGGTTGCAACGCATCGATGGCGGCGAAGAGACGCTCCGGCTCGGACGCCTTGATCGTCTGCGGCAGGCGCTCTTCCTTCGAGCCCGGGCTGACGCGTCCGATCGCGAGCAGGGCCGTCTCCTGCGCGCGCTTGTACTCGCTCGCGAACGTTGCATCGATCGTCTGGGGCGCGAGCAGCATCCGCAGCGCCTGCGCACGCGCCTTTCCCGAGTCGGAGAGCCCCGGATCGCGCGCATCGGCCGCCGGGTCCTTCTCGCAGTGACGCGTGACGAGCAGGACGCGTCCGCGGGGAGGCGGAGCAGCCGGAGCCGGCTCTTTCGACGTCTGCGCGAAGCCGATCGCCAGGAGGCCGCAACCGAGCAGAAGGCTCCCGAAGACTGGGCCGGTCAGCAGGAAACGGGGAAGCTGCAGACGGAATGGGTGCGCGAAGCTCATGCGGATCCTCGATCAGAGGGAATGCGTCGCGCGTGTCGTGTCGCGTAACGCGTCGATCGCGGACTCCACGCGGCCCGCGGGTGACTTGGGCTCTCACAGCATGCCGCGCGCCCGCTCGGTGTCACCGGGCGGGCGCGCGTGTTCGAAACAGGGCTGGCTCTTGGGTCGCCTATTCCTTGGTGCCGGCGTCACGCTTCTCGAGCATCTCCTTGCGGATGTCCTGCGCGATGTTCTTCACGTCCATCATCGCCTTGCGCACGCGGGCCGTGGCGGCCTTGTTGCCTGCGTCGGCCTTCTCGACGTCCTCGCGCGCAGCCTGCACGGCCGTCACCAGGCGATCGTAGTTCTGGCTCATCTCTGCGTATCCTCAGGGTCGTTCCCCAGGGTCCGGGGATGGTCGTTGGGGGGTGGAACGAGCTCCGGCGCCTCGCGCTGGAACCAGCAGGGGACCAGTTTGGGCCCGGCCAGGCCTTTCGATCAAGCGTTCGCGGGGCGGTTCTGGCGCCCGGAGGGGCCCTCGGGGCGGTCCAGACGCGGCGCTACCCCACCGAAGGTTGGCGCAACCCATTATCCCAGGGGATCTTGCAGCCAAAGCCCACGAGGGGCCACGGCCGCCCCCCGTTCGAGTCCCCCACCTACCCGAATTCCTCGGGGTCGAGCCCGGCGAGCTCGACCACGGTCTGCCATTCCAAAGGCTGGACGGGCTGGACGGACAGGCGCTGACCGCGCTGGACGACGAGCATGCGCGCCAGACGGGGATCACTCTTCAACGCATCGAGCGGAACGAACTGTCGGGCCGGAGCGAGCGCTTCGACCTCGATCGCGTACCAGGTCGGCTCCGCGCGGCGCGCCTTGGGATCGAAGTGCTCGTCCTTGGAATCGAACTGCGTCAGGTCCGGTTGGGCTGCGTTCGCGATGCGCGCGAAGCCGGCGACGCCGGGTGGCTCGGCGCTCGAGTGATAGAAGATCACCAAGTCCCCGGGCTTCATGGAGTCGCGCAGGAAGTTGCGCGCCTGGTGGTTGCGGACGCCGTCCCACGTCGTGCGGCGCCGGGGTGCGCGCCACAGGTCGACGAACTGGAAGCTGTCCGGGTCGGTCTTCAGCAGCCAATAGCCCCGAGCCTCGTTCGCCGCGGCGATCGGTGCGCGTCGTTTCGCGGGCGTCGTCGAGACCTTCTTCTTGCGCTCAGCCATGGTGTGGGGATTTCGCGGAGCCGCAACGCAGGGTGCCCGAGGTCAGGGCCGATCGCCGATGGGCCCCGTGCCGCTGGATCCGTCGCGCAGTCCGACGGGCTGCCCGAAGACTTCGCTGGCCAGAATGGCGCGCCGCAATCCGGAACGGGTGGCCATCCCCGTGCCACCGCCCAGCACGTTGCGGCGGCGCTGGAGATCGCTCGAGGCGACGGCCACCGGGGTTGGACTCGCCGGCGCCATGTCGGTCGCCACGTCGGCGCGCACGGGCGCATCCTCGCGCTGGGCGAACATGAAATCGTCGCGCCGCTTCTTCTCCGCCCGAGCCAGCGTCTCGTTCTCGACTTGCGCGCCACGCTCCTCGTCGAACGTCGTCTCGGCGCTGGTCGTCTCCAGCTGCGCGAACTCGCCGGTGAGCGGCGGCGAAGAGGTCTCCGGCATCGGCTGAGGTGTCGCTGGACGCTGCACCGGTTCGGGCATGCGTAGGAGCGGCGGTGCGCTCGAGGCGGGCTCGACATCCTCGCCGCGCAAGAGCGCCTCCCACTTGCGCCGCGCCTCGTCCATGTCGGTCTCCGGCATGCGGCGCGCGGTCTGTTGCGGCTCGCTCGCGCCGCCGCGCCTCTCGATCGCGCGCTGTCGTTCGCGCGCCTCGCGCATCGCCCGCACGATCGGGAGGATGAAGAAGAAGATCGCGACGATCGCGGGTCCGATCCAGTCGGACACACTCGACAGAGCCAAGATCCAGTGCGCGTTCATCGGCGTCGCTCTTCGGTTCGGTGTGGACTCAGGCCGGAGGCTCGCCCGGGGTGGTGCCTTCGGGCGCAGACAAGCTGGAGCGCATGCGCGTGTCGGCCTCGATGTTGCGCAGGCGGTAGAGGTCCATCACCCCCAGGTTGCCGGAGCGCAACGCGGCCGCCATCGCCAGCGGCACCTCGGCTTCCGCGAGCACGACCTTGGCGCGGTTCTCCTGCACCATCGCCTTGAACTCCTGCTCGGCGGCGACGGCCATCGCGCGGCGCTTCTCGGCGTTGGCCTGTGCGACGCGCTTGTCGGCCTCGGCCTGGTCGGCCTGCAGTCGCGCGCCGATGTTGACGCCGATGTCGACATCGGCGATGTCGATCGAGACGATTTCGAACGCGGTGCCGGCATCGAGTCCGCGCGCGAGGACGGTCTTGCTGATCGAGTCGGGGTTCTCGAGCACGTCCTTGTGCGACTCTTTGCTGCCGATCGTGGACACGATGCCTTCGCCGACGCGGGCGATGATCGTCTCTTCGCCGGCTCCGCCGACGAGGCGCTTGATGTTCGTGCGCACCGTCACGCGCGCTTTCGCCAGCACCTGGATGCCGTTTTTCGCGACGGCAGCGACCTCGCTCTTGCCCGAAGCGGGGTTGGGGCAGTCGATGACCTTGGGCGTGACGCTGGTCTTGACGGCTTCGAGCACGTCGCGGCCGGCGAGATCGATGCCCGCCGCAGTGCGGAAGTCGAGATCGATGCCGGCGCGGTTGGCGCTGATCAGCGCGGTGACGACCTTCTGCACGCGGCCACCTGCGAGCAGGTGGGCTTCGAGATCGCGCGTCGAGATGCCGTCGATGCGCGCCTGCACGAGCATGATCTTCGCGTCGAGGATCGTGGACGGGTTCACCTTGCGCAGGTGCATCGCGAACATGTCGAAGAGCCCGATCCCGGCGTTCGTCGTCACGGACCGCACGTAGAGGTTCGCGAACTTGAGGAACAGCACCAGGAAGAACAGCAGGAACAGCGCCAGCGCGGCGAGCCCGACATACCCCAGGATCTTGCCGAACTCGGGGCCGGAGTCGGCCTGGGGGAGTCCACCCGTATTGCGTTGTAGAACGAGCAGGTGAAAGAGGGTCGCGTTGATCATGAGGGGAGCTGGCTTTCTCGATCGGTCTCGGGAGGGACGGAGGATACGTGCTCGGCGCGCGCGACGACGACGCGGTTGCCTTCGACTTCGATCACGCGCACGCGTGCGCCGGCTTCGATCGGCTCGCCGCGCGTGACCACGTCGACGCGACGTCCGGAGACATAGACGGTGCCGACCGGGCGCAGCAGGTTTTCTGCGACGCCGAACTGGCCGACGAGGCTCTTGTCGCGCGCGTCGACGGCGGCGACGTCGCTGAAAGACGTGCCGCGGTTGACCAGGATCTTGCCGAGCGGGCCGTGCGGCAGGACTTTGAAGCCGAGCATGATCGCCGCGGGCACGAGCACCGCCGTCGCCGCGAGGAACCACACTCCGGTCGCGGTGTCGCGGCCGAACGCGAATGCAATCGCGCCGATGAGGCACAGCGCGGCCGCGACGCCCAAGGCCCCCATCGTCGGGAACATGAGCTCGAGCACGATCAGCACGAGGCCGACGACGAGCAGCAGGATCGCAATGGTCACGCTCGAAGCTCCGCGCCCGCGCCGGCGTCGTCCTGGAACACGCCTTCGACCACGAGCCGCGCAGCGGATACTTCGACGACGCGCACGCGCACGCCCGCGTCGAGCAATGCGCCCGAAGAGCGCGCTTCCCACTCGTGTGCGCCGGTGTCGTCGAGCACGACCTTGCCCACCGGCCTCAGCGCCGAGATCGAACGGCCCAGCGCGCCTGGACGAGCGGACGCAGCATGTGCGCTCTGGGTTTCCGGCATCGCGCCCGCGAAGGCCGCGACGTCCGTCGACGGTGCGAGCACGAGCCGGCGACCGACGGGGATCTTGGGCAAGAAGCGCGAGAGCGTGAACGCGATGACGAGCGCGACGGATGCGGTGACGAGGATGCGCGTCGCTGCGCTGATCACGAGCTCCTGATCCATCGGGCTCGAGATGTCGAAGCCCGGACCGAGGCTGCCGAGGATGAGGCCACCGACGACCAGGAGCAATCCGACGATGCCGAGCCAGAGCGTGCCGGGCACGACGAACACCTCGACTGCGACCATTGCCGCGCCGACCGCGACGGCGACGATGTGCGGCACGTCGGCGAGCCCGGCGAGGTATTGCCCGGCGAGCAACAGCACGAAGCACACGATCGAGAGGACTCCCGGCAGTCCGAAACCGGGGAGCTTGAGCTCGAGGTAGCCGAGCACGAGGCCGGCCAACAACAGGTACGGCGTGAGGAGTGCGAGCCACGTCACGACGAACTCGCTGTTCGACCTCTGCAGGGGCGTTGCGACCACGGCCGCGGGGATCCCGAGCTTGTCGAGCACGTGCTCGAGGTCGTCGGCGATGCCGTCGGCGATCCCGTACTCGAGCGCTTCCTTCGCGGTCAACGTCAAGAGTTCGCCGCGCGGAACCACGACCTTCACGAGCTCCACGTTGGTGCCCGCTTCGCGCATCGAATCCCACTCGTCGAAGGTGATGAGCTTCGTCTCGCCGTCGACCTTGACTTGTCGCACGCCCATGTCGCGGTCGACCATCGCGACCGCGAGCGCCGTCGGACGCCCGCGTTTCTCGGCCATCGACCGGAACTCGGCACGCAGGAACGAGACGACCTTCGCGCGCACACCCTCGGGAATCGCTTCGATGCCGTGCGCGCCCGCGGCGACGGGTTCGGACGCACCGATCGTCGAGGTCGAGCTCATGTAGATGCGCTTGCACGTGAGCGACACCAGCGCGCCGGCCGACGTGGCGTGGTTGTGCACCCAAGTCACGAGCGTGAGGCCGTCCTTCTCGCCGTCGAGGAGCTGCTTTTGGATCGCCCACAACACGTCGAGCCCGCCGCCGGGCGTGTCGAGCTCGATGATCAGCGTCTTGTTGCCCGTCGATTTCGCACTGCGCACCGCGCGCGAGATCAGCGCCTGGTTGCCGACTTCGAGCTCACCCTCGACGTGCACGAGCGTGACGCCCGGCGCGGGCGTTGCGGGATCCTGTGTCGGGTGCGAGTCGGATCCACCGCAGGCGGCGAGCAGCGAGGCTGCGATCAGCGCCGGTAAGAAGCGACCCAGGGTTCGAAGCGAGCCGGTGAGTCGGGCCCGGCTGTGCGGTTCGCGCCGATCCGTGCAGCTGAGTCGATTCACGGCCGCGAGTGTAGGGAATGGCCGATGCGCGCGCCTCAGCGTGCCCCCGCTCGTGTCGAGCGGGTCAAAATGTCGAAAGAATGGCCGGGAGACCGACGGGGAGAGAGTGCTTGCCTTGCGCAGGCCGGCGATCTGCCCTAGTCTTTCTCTCTGGAGGCATTCGAAGATCATGATCCGACTCACCCGCACACCGTTCCTCTTCCCCGCCTTGGCCTTGGTCGCGCTGTTTGGAACGCGCGCCTCCGCTTCCCTGCCCGCGACCGTGCACGGGCAGCATGGGGTTGCGACCAACGTCGATCCGGATCCGGCGGACTGCCCCTTCTGCGGCGGGAATGCGAGCATGCACGTGCAGCGCATGGACGAGATGGAGCGGGTCACGCTCGCCATGTACACGTCGCTGATGCGTTGATTCAGTTCCGTCGCCGATTCACACGGACACATCGACATCCGATTCACGTCCACACTCGAGGGTGTGAGACAGCGAAGCACTGGCGCGGCAACGCGCCAGTCGTCGTTTTGAGGGGACGGCGCAGGCGCTGGCGAGGGGTGATCGCGGGCGCGGGAAGTTCGAGGCCGCAACGCAGGGATGCCCGCGCGCTCTTCGAGAAGCGATGCCTGAACGAGTTTGGCGGGAGTGCATGGGAATCGAACCCACCGGCCCCGCTGTTCACGAAGCCCAACCGGCTTTGAAGGCCGGGCGGCACACCAGCACCGATCCACTCCCGTTTTCGTGGCCCGGCATTCCACGCACGCGCCCGCCGACAAGCAAGGCCGACGCGTCTTCCGCCTGCTCTACCCGTGCTGCAGCGGCAGGATGCGCCCGGGCGTACCGTTGTCGAGCTCGTCCGGAACTCCGCCCGCGAAACGGCGGACCGTGCGCTCGCCGTCCTTCCAGGCGATGAGGCCGCAGGTGAAGCGCACTCCGTCGGGCCTGTCATCGAAGTCTTCGGGCAACCGCGCGCGCACGCCGCGCGTGCCGAGGTGCTCGCGACCGTCGAGGTGCACGATGGCGCGCGCGTCGCGCAGACGGCCGGGGTTTTCGATCGACACGTGCACGAAGCGACCGTGTCGTCGCAGCGTCATCGATGCGGCCGGATCGTCGGGGCGTTCGCGCAAGAGCACGAGCCGTTGCGAGAGCGCGTCGGCGTGCACGGTGCGCACACGCATGAGCGGTGCGTCGACGAGCAGCGAGCCCGCGTCGCGACCGGGGCCTCGGCGCCAACGGTAGCGCGCGAAGAACAACGGGTCCCCGCCCGTGCGCCACGAGCCGCCGCGCAATCGGAACGGGACGTCGCGCACTTCTCCCGCTCTGAGCTCGAACGCGACGGGCACGCCTTCGATGTCGAACGCGCCGCGGCGTGGGATCAGCCCGCACGCGACGCGACAACTCCAGGCGAAGGGATTGCGCACGCGCGCCGACGTCGACCAGTCGCCGCTCCAATCGCCGCGCAGGGAAAGCACCGAGCCGGGAACCACCTCGAGCTCGGGCGTCTGAACCGGCCACGCACCGTCGTCGTGCGGAGCGAGCTGTGCGAGCGCGCGTGCGGCGAGCGCGCGCAACGGCTCGTGCGTGGTGAGGCCGGTCAAGGGCATGCGACAAGCGGACAGGAGCACATCGGGTTCGTCGGCGTCGATTGCCCAGCGTTCGCACGGCCAGTCGGGCGGAGCGTGCTCGAAGGCCGCGTGCTGCATCACGCGGATGCCGACCGCGGCGAGCTTTTCTTCGCGTGCGATGTCGCGCTCGCGCTCGCCCGTCTGCTCCGCGATCCACAGCGCCTGCAGGCCGAGGTCGCGCGCTTCGAAGGCCGCTTCGCGCGAACGCGTGGCGACGCGGACCGACAGACCGCGGGCGAGTTCACGCAGAGCCTCAGCAACGACCTTCATGTCCGTGCGCTCGGGCACGTGCACGAGGTGCATGGGCGCACCGCGCTCGACCTCGCCCCGCTCCGTGTCGCGGCCGAGCGTGATCGCCTCTTCGAGCACGGGCACCATTTCGCCCTTGAAGCGCGCGTCGAATGCCCCGCCCGCGTCGAGCGCAGCGAGCTTAGGCAAGGCCGCTTCCGCGACGAGGCCGCGGCCGTTCGTGGTGCGCTCGAGCGTCGCGTCAGCCATGAGCACGAGCTCGTCGCCTTGCGTCGCGCGCACGTCGTAGCCGATGCCGTCGAGCCCGAGCTGGAGCGCGCGCTTCAGTCCGACGAGCGTGTTCTCGGGCGCTTCGAGCGGTGATCCGCGGCTGCCGAGGATCCACGGCGGACCGGACGAGAGTGCCGCCAGCCGCGCGATCTCGTCGGCGCTCTCGCGGAAGAGGTCGTCGGCGCGCTCGCGGAAGTCGCTCACGCGGCGATCAAGCGAGCTCGACGAGGGCGGCTGACTTGGGCCCGCACTCGCCGACGCGCGCCACGAGCACGTCGCGTGACGCGAGCTCACGCTCGAGGGTCGCTGCGCGCGCGGGTGAAATTGCGATCAACAAGCCGCCCGAAGTCTCCGCGTCGAAGACGAGGTTGACGCGCGCTTCTTCGAGGCCGTTCGCGATCGACACGACGTCGGCGAGCGCAGTCCGGCCGCGCTTCGAGGCACCGGACAGAGTGCCCTTGCGCGCGAGATCGAGCGCTTTCTCGAACACCGGCAGCGACGCGAGGTCGAAGTGCAAGGTGACGTGCGAAGCGAGCGCGATGTTGCGCGAGTGGCCCACGAGTCCGAACCCTGTGACGTCCGTGCACGCGTTGGCTCCCGTCGCGATCATCGCGTCCGCTGCAGCCGCGTTGAGCATCGCCATCTGCTGCGCCGCTGGGAGCATCTGCTCCCACGTGATCTTCTGCTGCTTCGCACCGGTGGTCATCGCGCCCATGCCCAGACGCTTCGTGAGGTAGAGCACGTCGCCCGGCTTCGCGCCCGCGTTCGAGACGATGTGACGCCGATCGACGAAGCCGGTCACCGCGAACCCGAAGATCGCTTCCGCCGACTGCACCGTGTGCCCGCCGACGACGATCGCGCCGCTCTTGCGCACGGTCTCGAAGCCGCCGCGGAAGATCTGCGTCGTCCAGTCCTCCGGAAAATCCTTGGGGATGCCCGCCATGTTGAGCGCGGTGTAGGGCTTGCCCCCCATCGCGTACACGTCCGACAGCGAGTTCGCGGCCGCGATCGCACCGTAGAACCAAGGGTCGTCGACGACCGGCGGGAAGTAGTCGATCGTCTGCACGAGCGCCAAGTTCGTGTCCGTGGACAGACCTCCGACGCCCGCGAGCTCGATGACGCCTGCGTCATCGAAGGTCTCCGGTCCAACGAGCAAGTGCTCGTGCTTCTCAGTATTGACGCCGCGCAGAACCTGCGCGAGCTGCCCGATGGGCATCTTCGCCGCTCAACCGGCGCAGTTGGCGTAATCCGTGAGTCGCTTATGGGTGGTGTCGGTCATCTGTGTCGTTTCGGGTGTGTCGTCTCGGACAGAAGGGCACAGCATAGACGTGCGCACTCACGTCTCCAACCGGATCGAGCGCTGCGAAATTCAGGCGATTTCCTGCAACCGTTCTGCGCGCCCGACGTCGTCGTGAATGGAGGCGCCGCGCGGTGCGTCGCACGCAGTCCTGCTTCGAGGAGTTTTCGATCATGAAGACCTGGATCGTGCTTGGTTTGCTCGCTCTGCTCGTCCGACCGGTTCTCGCGCTGCAGGGTCTCGATTGCCCGAATACGCGTGCCACCAGCGTGCCCGCCCACATCGTCGGCATCGGAGCCACCACGAGCTGCCAACTCGGGGTCGTGTTGTTCGGCGTGGCGATCGGACTCGATGCCGGAAAGTGCCCGCGTCAGGCCTTCCACTTCCCCGCACACGATGCGTGTCTGGGCGAGGGCAATCCCGGCACGTACTGCGGATCAGGACCCGCAGTGGCCGTCACGCTGCAGAAGTGCGCCTGCGCCGCAGTCGGGTCACCGGAGCTCGCGCTCACCTTGCCCTTCTGCCTCTGCCGCGACGTGGGCTCGGCGGGAACCCTCACGAGCGGCAAGACCTTCGACTGTGTCGGTGACTGAGCTCCAGCCGCCTTCCACTGAGGATCTTCCATGCGAACCCTCGTCTTCGTCTTCGCTGCGATGCTGATCCTGCTCGTCACATGGTGCTGCATCGCCTCGCGCTTCGAATCGCCGGCTCTGAGGCCGAGCATGAATCGCCCCGCGGATGCAGACGTGATGGCCGATCTCGACGGGTTCGAGGTGACGCAGCCGAGTCGAAGTCGGGCGTCCGCAAGCGGATCCGAATCCGACATTGCGCACGTCGAAATGGACGACGCCGCGCTGCTCGGACTGCTGCGCGCAGCCGGCCGAGCGTGGAGCGAGGGCGATACCCAAGCGCTCACGGGCCCGCTCGAAGCACTCTTGTCGTCGCCCCACACACCGCGGCGCGTGCTCGAAATGCTCGAGCAAGCGCGTTTGCGCAGCGGGTCGCAGGAACAGCAGGGGGCGATCCTCGCGATCGGTTTCGGGTTGGCGCACGCGGGACGGACAGGTGCATTGGCGCTTGACGGACGACCGCTGACGCGCGACGTGCTCGAGTCGTTGACGCGCATCGAGCACGAGCCCGGCGTCGCACTGGCCCAGTTCGCCTCGAGGCTGCGTGCCGGAGATCGGCTCTCGGTCGGCGCGAAGTGGATCGCGACGATCGTGTCTTTGCGCGAGCGTGTGCCTGAGCACGCGGAGAACCTCGAACCGTTCTTGCGCGCAATCCTGGACGGAGACGAATCGATCGAGGTCCCTGCGGAAGATCTGCCGGCGTTGTCGCTCGTCGTGTCGACATCGAACGATCCGCTCGCGGTGGAGGCGGCGCTTGCAGTGCTCGTGGCCGGCGATCCAGACCTCTTCATTCCGATCGCGGAAGACCTGCGCGCGCACTCGGGCGGAAACAGGGAGCTCCGTCTGGCCGCGGTCGGTGCAGTAGCCGCACGCGCGCCCGTGGATGCGGCCGCGGCGAGCATGGCACGCATGGCGAGCAGCGAGCTCTACGCGCAGTTCGCGCAGTTGGGCTCCCGCGACGGCGGGATGGAAGCGGCGCAGAAGCAGTACAGCGCGTTGGTCGCGGCGAACTCGGATCCGGACGCGCGCAAGATGCTCGTGTCGGCGATGGGCGCGGAGAAGACGGATGTGCTGGTCGGCATCGCGCAGACGGATCCGGATCCAACCGTGCGGCACCAGGCGTTGTTGACGGCCAGCTTGCAGCCTCTCGAGACTGATTCCGTGATGCGTGCCGTGCGCGCGGAGCACAGCGCTCGCAGCAACTCAGGCGGCGGCTTCTCGACGCACTCGGGGTTGATGGTCGCGGAGAACGTGCTCTTGAACGGCACCGGCAGTGCGCGCGCGGACGCTGTCGATTGGTTGAAGCAGGTGGTGATCGATCCGGGTGAGTCGCTCGCGGACCGGAAGAATGCGTGGAACAAGTTGCGCGCGCGCGGGCTGCCGAGCGAGTTCGCGGGGATCGACGAGCCGCGGTGATCGGTGCACGGAGCTGGACAGCAGTACCGATCGTGTCGGGAAAGCGCGACGCGTGCCGGGCACCCCTCACGCTTTGAAGTAGTGCTTCGCTCCTGCGAGGCGCGAAGCGAGCGCGTTGCGCGTGTCGATCACGAGCTTGGCGGAGCGCGCGATCTGGTCCCAGTCGAACGCTTTGTGATCGGTGGCGATGAGAACCGCGTCGTAGCTCGCGATCGTCTTCTCGTC
This sequence comes from Planctomycetota bacterium, assembly GCA_038330085.1. Classification (GTDB taxonomy): domain Bacteria; phylum Planctomycetota; class UBA1135; order UBA1135; genus JAEUIA01. The sequence continues at coordinate 29,512 of JBBQNP010000001.1, forward strand.
GAGCGCCACCGATTTGCGGCGGCCGATGTCGTGGCCGGGAACCATCGGCGCGATCGGCACGTGCGGATCGGAGTAGTCAGCCGTTGCACCTTGCGCTTCGAGCAACTCGATCACGCGGATCGACGGCGACTCCGTGACGATGTCGACGTCGGGCTTGTAGGCGAGGCCGAGCACGAGCACGCGCGCTCCGGCGACCTCTTTGTCGACCGACGCGAGCGCCTTTTCCGCGCGATGGACGACGTACTGCGGCATTGCGCGGCTGATTTCGCCGGCCAGTTCCACCAAGCGCGTCTCGGCGCCGTGCTCGCGCGCGATCCACGACAGATAGAACGGGTCGATCGGCAAGCAGTGGCCCCCGAGACCGGGCCCGGGCGTGAAGCGCATGAAGCCGTACGGCTTGCTCGACGCGGCCTCGATCACCTCCCACACGTCGATGTTCATCGCAGCGAGCGCCATCTTGAGCTCGTTCACGAGCGCAATGTTCACGGCGCGGAACACGTTCTCGAGCAGCTTCGCGGCCTCGGCGACCTCGGCACTCGACACGCGCTGCACGCGCTGGATCGCGGCGGCGTACAACTGCTCGACGAGCGCGCTCGACGTCGCGCACGTGCCTCCGACGAGCTTTTGAATTTCGGCAGCAGGCAGGTTGCGACCGGGATCCTCGCGCTCGGGCGAGAACGCGAGGAACACGTCGCGGCCCGGCTCGCGGTTGCGCTCGCGGAACAGGTCGCCGAGCACCTTGCGCGTCGTGCCCGGCCACGTCGTCGACTCGAGCACGACGAGCGCGCCGATGGGCACGTGCGCGGCGAGCTTCGACCCGGCGTCGACGATGCACGTCAGGTCGGGCTCGCGCGCTTTCGAAAGCGGCGTCGGCACGCACACGATCGCGATCTCGGCGCGCGACAAGCGCTCGGCATCGCTCGTCGGATGGAAGCGACCCGTCGCGATCAGGTCCGCGACGAGATTCGCGGGCAAATGATGCAGCGTGTTCTCGCCGCGCTCGAGCCGCGCAACGCGCGCTGCGTCGATGTCGTAGCCGATCACGTCGAAGCCGGCGTCGACGAAGGCTTTGGCAAGCGGCAAGCCGACGCTGCCCAGGCCGAGGATGGAAAGTTGCGCCTCACGCGAGGCGATGCGCGCCTCGAGCGGATGACCCGTCGGCGATTTCGGCGTGTTCACGGCGAACGAGGACGCCCGTCCCGCCGGAAGCTTCCCCTGTCATCCACGGAAGCCGCAGCCTCATCGGAAGACGCAGCCTCGCCGGAAGCTGCGCCCTTGCCGGAAGCCGCGGCGACGCTTTCGAACGCGGCCAGCAGGTCGGCGTCGTCGCCCGGGAGCAACGTGCGCGGGTCGAGGAGCACGCGCCCGTCCTGGATGCGCGCGAACACCGGCGGATCGTTGCGGCGCAGGGCGAGCGCAAGATCGTCGGCGGAATGGTGGCGCGAACGCACGGCGACGACGTGCGTGGGGAGGAAAACGCCGGGTGCACTGCCGCTGCCCGGCTGCGATTTCTCAGGCACGACTTCGACCTCGAGGCCGGCGTGGCGCTTCAAACGCGCTGCGATCGCTTCGGCCTCGGGCAACAATTCGGCTGCAGTGCGCGTCAACATGCGCCGCGCGGGGATCTCGTCCGCGCGCCCGGCGAGGATCAGATCGAGCGTCGCTTCCAGTCCGGCGAGCGTGACCTTGTCGAGTCGCAGCGCGCGGTAGATCGGGTTCTTGCGCAGCGCGCTGATCGAAGCAGCCGTGCCGACGACGAGACCGGCTTGCGGTCCGCCGAGCAACTTGTCGCCCGAGAAGCACACGACGTCGACGCCGCTCTTGACCGCTTCGCGCACGAGCGGCTCGTCGCCGAGCAATGGTTGCAACGGCTCCGCACCGGCGCACTCGAGAAGGCCCGAGCCAAGATCGAAGGCACTCGTGATGCCGCGCGCACGACCGAGCACGGCGAGCTCAGCGGGCGCGACCTCTTCCGTGAACCCGACGAGGCGGAAGTTGCTCGTGTGCACCTTGACGAGCAGCCCCGTGCGCTCGCCGATCGCGCGCTCATAGTCAGCGAGGCGAGTGCGGTTCGTCGTGCCGACCTCGACGAGCTTCGCGTTCGCGCGCGCCATCACGTCTGGCACGCGGAAGCTGCCGCCGATCTCGACCAGCTCGCCCCGCGACACGATCGCTTCACGACCACCGGCGAAGGTCTGGAACATGAGCAGCACCGCACCGGCGCAGTTGTTGACGCCCAGGCCCGCTTCGGCGCCCGTCAAGCGCGCAAGGAGCTCGCCGAGGTGATCGTCGCGCTGGTTGCGCTCGTTCGTCTCGCGATCGACCTCGAGCACGCAGTAGCTCCGCGCGGCCTCGGCCATCCGCTCCGCGACCTCGGGATGAACCGGTGCGCGGCCGAGGCCCGTGTTGAGCACGACGCCCGTCGCATTGATGCAGCGCACGACGCCGCGGCCGGCTTCGCGCTTCAGGCTCTCGTTCAGGTCAGTGAACAAAGTGCCGCGCGCGATGCGCGCCTCGAGGCCGGCGGCGTCGACCATGCCCGTGCGGATCTGCGCGCGCCATGCATCGATCACCTCGGTCGCGGTGCGCAACACGCTGTCGCGCGAGGTGCGCTTCACGAGCTCGATGGCGCGCGGATCGCGCAGGACTTCGTCGATCGAAGGCAGCAGGCGGAAGGCAGCCTGGTGGTCGGTGTTCGCGCTCGGCATGGCGTCCTGTTGTCCCCGCGCGCAAGCAAGCCGACAAGAAAAACCCGGGTTGCGCCCGTCCGTGTTCGGTTGGACGCCGGCTCATTCGCCCGTCCCGCGCACAGTGACCACGAACGCGCGAACGGCGGCGGCCTGCGCCGGATCGAGCCCGCTCTTGCGCGCCATGCGCGGCAGGATCCCCTCCCAGTCGGAGCGCGAGCTCGAGTCCACTGCGGGCAGAGCGTGACAGTGCGCACAGCGCGCGACAAAGAGCTCGCGGCCCTGGGCAAGGAGCGGCGTGGAAAAGCCCTCGGCCTCGCCGCGCGTGATTACTGCGGGCGTGAGATCAGAAAGAGCCGTGTGAACGCTGTTGCATGCAGTGGCGCCCGCGCAGATCACGCCCATGAGCACGACCCCCGCCGATCCAGACCTGCTGCGCACGCTCGCCACTCTCCTTGCCACCGATCAGAAGCTGAAGCCCACGATCAGCCGCGCCTGCCATTCGGGCTCGTCTTGAACGTCCGTGAGCTGCTTCACTGCAGAGCCGGTGACCCACCAGTCGTGTTCCCCTCCGAATCGGTACGAGAGCGTCGGCCCGGCGAAGGCGACCGCGTCGCCGTCGTTCTCCCAGTCGGGGAGCGGGATCTCGTACACCCCTTCGAGCCCGGCGTAGAAGTTCGGCGTCACTTCGTACGAGGCGCCGAGGGATGTCTGGATCTCGCCCGAGGCCTCGTCGTACTCCACTCCTGCCCACTTTGCCTCGAGCGTCAGGTTGCCGACGACCACGAAACGGTCGAGGTTCTTCTGCAGAAGGAGCTTGTTCTCGAGCTCGAGGAACTCGTCGCCCACCTTGACCTCGTGGTAGGAGCCCAGACCGAACCCGTCAGTCGACGGCTCGAGGTAGTTGACCTTGAGCACGACGGCGGAGTCTTCGTAATCGAAATCGTTGGAGCTGCCCGGACTGGTCCACGACCAATCGACCAGGTACACGTCGAGCTGCAGCCAATCGGTCAGCCCGAACTCGAGCTCGTGGCGGAAGTCGATCCGGTCCTCCTCCGATGCCGAGGCACCGGGCGTGAACGTGGCCCAGCTCTCGAACTCGACCCGGCCCTCGGGCAAGGTCGTCGCTTGATAGGAGAACGTGAACAAGCGCTCGTCGGCGCGGGCGTGGCCGGACGCTAGGGCCAGTGGGACCAGCGCGCCAAGGCTCCAGCGGAGGGGTTTCATGCGATTTCCTTCCTGCCGCGGGTCGACCCGCGACCCGGATGCTCAGCGGCAGGTGCTCACGATCGTATTGAGACTGCGTCTCAGTATCTACCATTGATCTGAAAAAACTGAGCCTTCCGATGTGCGCGATGAAGATGGCGTGCCGCGATCGTCGCGTTGAATGATCGCAACTCGTGCTGGACGCGCACCGTTCGCGAGACCACACGCCGGACTGTCGCAGTCGACGGCGCGCTGCTCTATGGTGCGCTCATGCCGCCGCTCGTCGCTCCCCTCCCCCCGCGCTGGAGCCTGCGCCCGTCCGATCCTGCTGCACTCGAGACCCTGATGCGCACGCAGCGCATCTCGCGCGTCGCAGCCGCGCTCTTGCTCGCACGCGGCATCGTCGACCCGGAGGCGGCGGCCCTGCACCTCGAGCCGAAGCTCTCGCGCCTGCACGATCCAGCAGCACTACCGGGCATGAAGGCCGCGACGCAGCGCATCGCACGCGCCATCGAGCGCGGTGAGACGATCCTCGTGCACGGCGACTACGACGTCGACGGCGTGACGGGCACGGCGCTTTTGATGCGCCTGTTCGAAATGGTCGGAGCTCGCGCGGTCTGGCACATCCCGAACCGCTTCACCGACGGGTACAGCTTCGGTCCGCACTCGATCGAGAAAGCGCGCGCAACCGGCGCGACGCTCGTGATCAGCGTCGACAACGGCACCTCCGCCGGCGAGACGATTGCTGCGTTGCTCGAGATCGGCGTCGACACGATCGTCACCGACCACCACGAGCCGCCGCCGGGAGATCTGCCCCCCGCGGTCGCGATCGTGAACCCCAAGGTCGGCGGCCATGCGTACCCGTTCCGCGAGCTGTGCGGTGGAGCGGTCGCGTTCAAGCTCGCGTGGGGTTTGTGCCAGGAATTGTCGGGCACATCGCGCGTGCGCGAGGAGTTCCGGCGCTTCCTCGTCGACGCGATGGGTCATGTCGCTATCGCGACGGTGTGCGACGTCGTGCCGCTCGTCGACGAGAACCGGATCCTGGCTCACTTCGGGTTGCGTTCGCTCGAGTCGTCGACGACGCCGGGGATCGTGGCGATGCTCGAGGTCGCGGGCCTGCGCGGTCGCCGGCTACTCGCAGAGGACGTCGCGTTCAAGATCGGGCCACGCATCAACGCGTCCGGACGGTTGGGTAGCGCGCAGAAGGCGGTCGAATTGTTGCTCGCGCGTGATGCGCAGAGTGCGCGCAGCCTCGCGCTCGAGCTCGACGGGCTGAACACCGAACGCCGCAGCATCGAAGTCGCGCTCTTGCAGGAAGCGATTCGTGCGTGCGAGCCGTTCACCGATCGCGATCAGCATCCGGTGCTCGTCGTCGCGGGCCAAGGTTGGCATCAAGGCGTCGTCGGCATCATTGCTGCGCGTCTGGCGAGTCGGTTCCAGCGTCCCGCGATCGTGATCGGTCTCGACGGGGCGAGCGGTCGAGGAAGTGCGCGTTCCGTGCCGGGTTTCAGCGTGCTCGACGTGCTCAACGGCGCCGCGGCGCACCTCGTCAAGCACGGCGGTCACGAGCAGGCTGCCGGTTGCGAAGTCGAGGCGTCGCAGATCGACGCGTTGCGCGAGGCCGCGTGCGCGCGTGCCCGGGAAGTGCTCGGCGAAAGCGGTTTTCCCGCGCGCGAAGTGCGCGTCGATCACGCGCTGCCGTTCAACCAGGTGACGACCGACCTGATGAAGGAGATCGAGCGCCTGCAACCGTTCGGCGAGCGCAACGAGAAGCCCTTGTTGATGTCGTCCGACGTGCGCCTGGCCGAGCCCGCGCGCGCGCTGGGTGCCGACGGGACGCACCTGATGGTGAAGTTGCGCTCCGGCGATCACGTGCTGAAGGCGATGGCGTTCGGACAAGCGCGCCGGATGAGCGAGTTGTCGATGGGCGTTCCGCTCGACGTCGTGTTCACACCCAAGTGGAACGTGTTCCGCGGCGAGACGAACCTCGAGCTCGAGCTGCACGACTTCCGCCGCAAAGCGTGACGTGACGGTGCGGGGAGCCCCCCGCCCTGGTCGCCCGCTTTCGCGCGACGAGAAAAGCAGACTCCTGCCTAGGTCATGCCGTCGACTCACGGGTCCGTGCGTCGCCCAATCAAGTTTTGAGAACTCTCGGCTCCCTCGATTCAGGATCACGCATTGATTCGGCGGCGCGCGAGATCGTCAGCATGCGTCAAGCAACGAACACGGGCGGCACAAGTCCAACACCGCGCCATGCGCGACCCCTCCACAGGCGAAGCTCGTCCGAGTCTTCGGCGAGTTTCTACCCAGGCACCCTCCGCGCTTCGTCGCGCGCGACATGCGACGGGGCCCAGCCACCTGCCCGCTCATTCCATCTCGACCCAGACCGGGGCATGGTCGGAGAGGTTGGCTTTCGGCTCGATCCAGGCGCGCTTCGTGCGCGCGTGCAATGACGGTGACGTGAGCACGTAGTCGAGACGCCAGCCGATGTCCTTTTCGCGCGCGGCACCGCGATTCGACCAGAACGAATACAGGCCAGCTTTGTCGGGGTTGTGCGCGCGCACCGTGTCGATCCAGCCGAGCGCGAGCATCTGCTTGAACCACGCGCGCTCCTCGGGGAGGAACCCCGAGTTCTTCACGTTCTGCTTCGGGCGCGCCAAGTCGATCGGTTCGTGCGCAATGTTGATGTCGCCACACACTGCGATCGGGCGGTTCTCGCGCAACAACTCCTCCATCCACGGCAGGAGGCACTCGAGGTAGCGCAATTTGATCTTCAAGCGCTCTTCCGACGATGAACCACTCGGTACGTAGAGGCTGATCACCGAAACGTCGTCGTAGTCGGCCCGCAGCACGCGGCCTTCGTCCTTGCAGTGGTCGAACGTCGTGCCGACCACGTAGCGGTCGGGCGCGTGGCGCGTGAACAGGCCGACTCCGGCGTAGCCCTTCTTCGCCGCGGAGGACCAGCGCGAGCTGTAGCCCGGCGGCGAGTAGAGGTGGTCCTCGACGTCTTCGTGTGTCGCACGCAGCTCCTGCACGCACAGGAAGTCGGGGCGATTCTTCTTCAGCCACTTCGAAAACCCACGGTTCTCCGCCGAGCGGATGCCGTTGAGGTTGAGCGTGCACAGGGTCCGTGTCATGGGGCGCACGTCATAGTGTCCGAGTAGTGGTCGGAACAAGACCTTGACCTGCTTACACTCGACGCCCCATGGCGCGACTCTTCCTCCTCGACGGCACCGCGCTCGCTTACCGCGCGCACTTCGCGATGCAGCGCTCCGGTCTGACCACCCCCGAAGGCAAACCGATCGGCGCGACGTACGGCTTCACGACGACGCTGCGGCGGATCCTCGACGTCGAGAAACCCGATCGCATCGCGGTCGCGTTCGATCCGCCGGGCGACACGTTCCGTCACGCGCGCTATTCCGAGTACAAGGCGACGCGCCAGAAGATGCCCGACGAGCTGTTCACGCAGCTCGACCACTTCCGCGACGTGGTGCGCGCGCACGGCATCCCGGTGTTCGAGGTGCCGGGCTTCGAGGCCGACGACGTGATCGGCACGCTCACGGTACAGGCCGCGGCACAGGGGCACGACGTGCTCATCGTCACGGGCGACAAGGATTTCATGCAGCTCGTGAGCGATCGCGTGACGCTCTACAACGTGTTCAAGCCCAACGTCGACTTGGTGCTCGAGTCGTTCGACGCGGTGCAGGCGAAGTTCAAAACCGATCCGGCGCACGTGATCGACGTGCTCGCGATCATGGGCGACAGCTCGGACAACGTTCCGGGCGTCAAGGGCATCGGCGAGGTCGGCGCGGTCAAGCTGATCGAGCAGTTCAAGACGGTCGACGAGCTCATCCGACGCGTCGACGAGGTCAAGGGCAAGGCGAAGGAGCACATCCTGCGCGACATGGAGATGCTCAAGCTCTCGCGCGAGCTCGTCACGATCCGCACGGACGTGCCGCTCGATCCGGGGCTCGAGAGCATCGTCGCTCCGGATCCCGATCCGAAGAAGCTGATCGCGCTCTTCCACCGCTTTGGATTCCAGAGCCTCGCGCAAAAGGTCTCGGGTCCGGCGCGCGCGACGGAAGCTCGCGAGTACGAGATCGTGCGCGACGCACAGTCGCTCACCGCGATGATCGCCGAGCTGCGCGCGGCCGGCACGTTCGCGGTCGACACCGAAACGACGAGCTTGTTCCCGATGCAGGCCGAAATCGTCGGCGCATCGTTCAGCGCGAAGCCGTTGCGCGCGTTCTACGTGCCCTTCAACGCGGATCCGCCGGTGCTCGCGGGCGGCAAGACGGCATTGATGGATGCGCTCCGACCGCTGCTCACTGATCCCAAGCTCGTGCGCGTCGGTCAGAACACCAAGTACGACTGGCTCGTCTTCGCGTCGAACGGCTTGCGTCTCCCCCCGCCCGACTTCGACACGATGGTCGCGTCGTACTGCGCCGCCGGCAGCACGCGCCGCCACGGGCTCGACGAGCTGGCGCTCACCTACTTCGACCTGCAGAAGATCCCGACGACTGCGCTGATCGGCACCGGCAAGAACCAGGTGACGATGGACCAAGTGCCGGTGGACAAGGTCGGCGAGTACGCCTGCGAGGACGCGGACGTCACGTTCCGACTGAAAGCGCCGCTCGAGCGGGACCTGATCACGAACGACGCGGTCACGCTCTTCCGCGATCTCGAGATGCCGCTCGTGCCGGTGCTCACCGCGATGGAAGAGCGCGGCATCCGCGTCGACGTCGACGTGCTCTCCGAGATCGGTCGCGAGCTCGAAGGCGAAATCGCCACCGCGCTGGCCGCCATCCACGTGGTCGCCGGCGAAGAGTTCAACGTCAACAGCACGAAAGCGATGGGCGAAGTGCTCTTCGAGAAGCTGAAGATCCAGGAGCAGGCCGGCGTGAAGCGTCCGAAGAAAACGCAGACCGGCTGGGCCACCGACGCTGGGACGCTCGAGCAGCACTACGCCGAAGTACCGATCGTGAAGGCGTTGCTCGAGTACCGCGAGGTGCAGAAGCTCAAGAGCACGTACGTCGACTCGCTACCGGAGTACGTGAACCCGAAGACGGGCCGCGTGCACTGCTCGTTCAGCCAGGTGACCGCGGCTACTGGTCGTCTCGCGTCGAGCGATCCGAACCTGCAGAACATCCCGATCCGCACGGAACGAGGTCGCGCGTTGCGCAAGGCGTTCGTGCCGCGCGTGCCGGACGAGCACGGCAACTGGGTGCTGTTGTCTGCCGACTACAGCCAGGTCGAGCTGCGCATCCTTGCGCACCTGTGCGGCGATCCGGGATTGGTCACCGCGTTCGCGACAGGCCAGGACATCCACGCAGCCACTGCAGCGACGATCTTCAACGTGATGCCCGGTCTCGTCACGCGTGAGATGCGTTCGCGCGCGAAGGCGATCAACTTCGGCCTCTTGTACGGCATGGGTCCGGCGCGGCTCGCGCGCGACACCAACCTCTCGGTGCCCGAAGCGCGTCAGTTCATCGAGCGCTACTTCGAGTCGTTTCCCAAAGTGCGCGGTTGGATCGACGAGACGCTCAACATGGCCAGGTCGAAGGGCTACGTCGAGACGATCCTCGGGCGCCGGCGCAAGTTCCCCGAGATCAACAGCGAGGACAGTCGTCTGCGCTCGTTCGCCGAGAACGCCGCCGTGAACACGCCCGTGCAAGGCTCGGCCGCCGACGTGATCAAACGCGCGATGATCGACCTCGAAACGGCGCTGTCACGCTCGAAGCTGCACGGCCGGTTGTTGTTGCAGGTGCACGACGAATTGCTGCTCGAACTGCCCGAGTCCGAGATCGAAGCGACACGCACGCTCGTGAGAGACTGCATGGTCGACGCCGTTCCGCTGCGTGTGCCGCTCCAAGTGGAGATGGGACACGGAGCAAACTGGCTTGAGGCACACTGAGCTAGTGACCGCGCAATACAGCGAGCCACCTCAGCTCGCCGACTGCAAGCGCGACCTCGTACGCTTCGTCCTTACTGCCGTTCTTCAGGGTCACACGGATGTTGCCGCACGGGACCGTGATCACCTGGTCTGCGTTCGAAGCCAGCCGCCCAGCAAAGAACAGATCGTTGCCGCGCCGGACTTCGAGCGTTGTCGGGCTCTCGACGCGTCCGCCGATCAAACGCAGTCGCGCCGTCGGCTCGAGCACGAGATCAGGGACCTCTGTCTCCCCATCCGGCCCGACGTCGACCGACAAGATGGCGCTCGTCAGTTCGCCACCCTGCGCCACGATCGAGATCCTCCCGAGCGCCACGCGTGTCCGAAAAGTTCCGTTCTCTTCGACCGACGCGGAGGTCGCTTGTCCAGCGCTCTCGAATTGCACCGAGCACGTCGTCGCTGCGAGCCCCGGTGGGAAGCGCACGCGGCCGTGAATCGTCCCCATGTCCGGCATGTGCAACTCGACCGGACCGTCGCCGGCGACGACGCGGATCCTGGCTGACTGCAGGAGCGGTTCGGACTGGGTGCAGAACACTTCGTACGTGCCCGGCATCAGGCTCGCGAACTCGAACGCGCCATCCTCTCCCGTTGTGGTGTCGTAGATCGGGATCGGACCTGAAGATCCGAAGGGACCATCGAGTTCGACTCGAGCACCGATCACCACGCCCCCGTCTGCGGCCACGACGCGACCTGTGATCGAACGCATGGGAGTGGGTCTCAGGTCGAGCGTCCATTCGGTCACTCCCGCGGGGATCTCGAGGGCGCAGGTGTAGTTCGCCGAGTTGCCTGTCATCGACCTAAGGACGTTGACCCTTCCATGACCGGGACCGAGAAAAGGCATGTAGTACGTGCCGTCCGAGCGAATGGTCCCCTCGTCGGTTCGATCTCCGCAGCGCGCGCTCACCCCGCCTTCGACGATCGGCTCGTCGTGTTCGTCGAGCACGCGTCCGCTGAGCTCGACATACGGTTGGGCACGCACGGTCAAGCTGCGTTTCTCGCCCGGAAGCAGCGTCACGTCGCACGCAAGCGTGCCCGACATCTTCGGTCCGACGCTCAACATGACTCCCGACGGCACGCGGCCGAAATCGAAGTGCCCCTTGTCGTCCGTCGTGACGATGGGGATGTCGAACGTTCCGTCGGCCGGTTCTTCAGAGCTCTCCGCGTGGATGCGCGTCTCGACGACGGGTGCACCGGCAGGATCGAGAAGCCAGCCGTCGAGAAAGGCTTCGCGTCGCAGGAACACAGTCAGCGCCGGATCGATCGATTCCTTGGTTACGGCCGGGCCGGTCACGCGCGTGATGCGCCCTGCACCCCGCGTCGGGCGCGGGCGCGTGGTCTGGTTCAGTTGCGCGAGCACGGGGCTGTAGCCGGCGGCGTCGACGTGGATGTTCCGCTGGTACCACGATCCGGACGCATCGAGAGCGAACTCACCGAGCACGCTGGTCGTCACGGCCTCTCCGCCGTCCATGCCGCTCACGGTCGCTCCACCGACAGGCATGCCTGTGTCACGGTCGATCACCGTCCCCTTGCACGACGGGTGCGCGCTGGGTCCGGCGCGGAGTTCGAGCTCGGTGGTCAGGTCCGCACCGATCTGCGTCCAGTTCGTCGTGTGGCACCACGAGCCGTCGATCTCGACGAGCGCCGTTGCGCTGTACATCGTGGCGGCTTGCAGCTCGCACTCCGCGTTGCCGTTCGCATTCGTTCGCAGCGTCCGCAGGTACTCTTCCCCGCGCACGATCTCGATGCGCTCCGCCGGCTGATCCATGACGCGGTGACCGACGAAGACAGCCACGTCCGCCAGGGGACGACCGTCGCTGGCCGCGACGACGTGCACGCGCAAGTGGCCGGTCGTCGAGACCGGTGCGGATGCGGTCGTGTCACCTGACGCTGCCACCGGCACGCCGCGTTGGATGCTGGCGACGGGACCTGCACCAGGCTTCACCTTTGCGAGTCGAGATGGACTCTCCGAACCGAGGCTCACGTCGGAGCGCGATACCATCGTGGGCCGCGTGCCTCCGACATGGACCCAGGCCACCCCGCCTGCGAGAAGCGCCAGTGAGCCGAGACCTGCCAGCGCGAGCTTCATGGTCGTGCGCACGGGATCCTCGTATCACGGCTGCGGGCCGGAGTTGACCCGAGCAGGCGCGAAACCGTGGCGAAGCTATCCTGTTGCTTGTGGAGCCATGTACCTCGTGAGATCGTTGCCCGCACTCGTCCTCACACTCCTGCCGGTGTCTGCTGCGGCACAGGATCGTCTCCTGCCTGCGCTCGATTGCGCCAAGAAGACGCCCGAGCAGTGGATGGAAGAGTTCGCGACGGGCGACTCCCCCATCGCCGAGCCACTGTGGTGCCTGTACTGGAGCGACGCGCGCACGCCGCAGGTGCTCGACTTCCTCGAGAGCTGGCGTGCCAAGTTGCCGGATTCCCGGCCCATACCTGCATCAACGCCCCCTCCACGCAACATCGGTCGCGAGATCGACGAGATCCAGACGCAGTGGAACATCGCACGCGCACCGTTGCAGCCTCAATGGACCGTACAGCGCGAGGGCGAAGTCCTGCACGAGCTCGATGCGATGCTCAAGGTCGTCGTCGCCACTCCAGGTCAGCCTGTCCCGACCGGGTCGTTCTGGTACCGCGTTCCATCAGGCCTCTTCCCCTACCCGATGGGGCTGTCGGAGGAGCCCGACGCACGCTTGTTGGAACGTCTCGCTTCCGACGACGCGTTCGAGATGACGCGTTCGGCCGTCACGCTGATCGCACGGCGACACGAATTGGCGCGCGCGATCCAGGCACTCGTGCGCGCGGCCGCTAAGGACAGGGTCGGAGCGCCAAAGGAAGATCCGATCGCTTCAGCGAACACCAACGACCAGTGCTGGAGGTTGTCGTGTCACCACGAGCGTGAACCTTGGACCGTGCAGGTCTTCGAGCTGCGCTACTTGCCGCACTACGCGCTCGAGTGGGCGACGGGTGTCACCGATCGCGTTGGTGCCGGCATCGTGGCTCGGATGATCCTGAGATCGGACGAGGATGCTGCGGCGGTTGCGCTCGTCACACAGCCGGTCCCGGGCGGAACTGCGCTGCGACTTTCCGATGCCGGATGGAAGTTGCTCGACGACGCCTGGGCTACGCGGCGCGGTCATCTGAATCCTCCGCACACCGACGCTGCGCCTGCGCCCACCAAACCGATGCGCATCGATCCGGCCTCGTTCTCCTTCGACACCCAGATCTCGCAGCTGTCGGATCCGGAGAACAAGCGCGATCGCAGCGATCGTGTGCTGCATGCAGGCGAGGCGATCCGACTGGCCCTGGTCCGCGGGGATTCCTTCGAGAGCGAGTTGCGTCCGTTGCTCGCCGAGCTGCAGGTCCCCTACACCGAACAGGGGGCGGACGGACCCGGGGACTGGTACGTGAACGCGCTCAACGTGATCGGCAGCCTGCGTCTGTCGACGCCCGACGTCGCCGAAGCGTGCATCGGCGTGTTGCTGCAGAAGGAACACTTCAGCACCCATGTCGACCTGTGCATCCCGATCCTCGAGCGTTGCACGTTGAGCCTGCGACAGAAAGCGCTTGCCGTGCAGATGGACGACCAGTGGTTGTCGGAACCCTACTCGGCATTCTTCGCGCAGTTGGGTCCTGTCGCTGTCGAGCGCGCCGCTCGTCTGCGCACGCACGCGCAGGCCTGGAGCGACATGAGCGTGCTGGCCGACGTGCTGAAGATCTCTCGCCCTCACACGCACGACATCGAGATGCTCATCGCGGCGCTCGAGCGCGGCTTCGTCACGGACAGACTGCAGGCCATCGCGATCCTCTCCGACCATTCGGACTTCGATTCGCCCGAGCTGCGTCGAGCGCTCGTCGCGGCCGGTGACGACATCGACGACGACGTGCGCGCCGCCGCGATCCGCGTGCGCAAGCAGCGCGCCTGGTGATCGCGAGCTGCCCACCAAAGCAAGCGGCGCCGCGTATGCAGCGCCGCTTCCTCGATCTCGCCGTTTCGCGCCCGCGTCAAGCGATCAAGGCTGCCACGTCGTCTCCACCCCGTTCGTCAAGTTGAACGTGTCGCTCGTGCAGAACGCTGCAGCGTTGCGGTACCAGCACTGGTACGTCCGCACGTCACCCGCACTGTCGAACCCGCGCACCGAAATCGGAACGTCGGCACCGATCGGATACTGCGATCCGCCACTCGCGTTCACCTTCATCGCCATGCGCACGATCGTCCCCCCCGCACAGCGCAAGCCGTCACCGAAGACCGCGCCCGCGCCGCCGTTCGCTTCGGTCGTGCCCTGGAAGTAGAGCGCGCTGCCGTCCGGCATGCCGCTCCCAACCAGGTGGAACGTGTCGCCCGCGATGCTCGCGGTCCCCGCGAACGCGAGACGTCCGGCGTTCCCGAACGAGTTGAGACAGCCCGCGCTCAGGCCGCTCGCGCTGTCGTTTCCGCACGGACACGCCGTGCCCGATCCATCTCCCGCGCAGAACGCGAACGTGATGTTGCCGCGCGTCGGGACCTCACCCGCGGCGAGCGCACTGGCCGGACCGCCTGACTTCCACAGCCCGATCGACACGAACCCGTTCGCCGGGCCGACGTCCGCGTCGAAGCGGAAGTTGTAGGTCGAGCTCCAGCGGATCGCATTGGCGCTCGCGTTCACCGCTTGCGTCTCCGTCGCCCACGTGACCGAGCTCGCGCCGACCGTCGGCGTCCAGTCGAGGCCGCTGAAGTTCACGTTTCCCGGACCGTCGCCGTCGTGGTAACTCACGTCGTGGAAGCCCAGGTTCGTGATTGTCGCACCGAGCGGGATCGGAACCGTGAACGCACCCGCGTTGCGATCGCTGTTCATGTTCAGCACCGCGTACTCGTAGTGCCACACGCCGCCGCCGAGGTTCGTCGCGTGCGAGCCCAGAAGGAACAGCCCGTCGTTCGGCACGTGCACGTCGGTCACCACGACGCCCGGCTCCACGACCGGCCACGCACGCAAGGCCTGCGTCGCGCGCTGCGTCGCACCCAGCAAGCCGAACGTGAAGTCGCCTGGTCCACCGCTGCACGAGAGCCCGACGTAGCTGGCGTTGTTGTCGCCGTTGCCCGCTTGCGCATCGTCTTGATTGACGTACGTCACCTCGCCGAAGAAGCGCGTCGTGGTCGTCGCCGTGGGCTCGAGCTCGCTGAGCGCGACCTGACAACGCCGCGCCTGCGCTCCGGCCCAGGCCGGGTTCGCCGGCGGATACGTGTACACGCCGTTCTGCGCGTTGACCTGCCAGCGCGGACCCGCGCTCGACTGGTTGCCGTTCAGGCCCGAGCCATAGACGTCGGAGCAGCCGACGCCGAGACCGCCGCCGCCGCCCTGACACGTGCAGCACGTGCTGCCCGAGCCGGCCGCGAACGCGTGCTTGAGCCAGCTCATGCCCAGCTGCTCGAAGCGACCTGCGCCGTTCACGACCTTGTAGCGGTAGAGCGTGCTGCCGATGACCGGGTGCAGGTTGGTGTTGGCCTGCCACGAGAGCACCGCCGTGCCGATGTTGCACGCATCGGTGCCGAGCGAAATCGCGTCGACACCGCTTGCCGCCACCGTGTTGCCGACGTCCGTGACGTTGCCGACGATCACGTCAGGCCCCGTGTTCCCACCGCAACCGCCGATGCTCGGCGTGATGCTGAACGTACCCGCTCCCCCGGTCGAGCTGCCGTTCGTGAGACCGAGCTGCACGATGTATTGCTGTCCCGCGGTGCACGCGAACGTCACGCGCGTCTGGACGCCGCACGAGTCGTCGTTGCACGCGATCGCAGACCCGCTCGGGCAACCTGACCCGGCGTACACGGCAATCTTGGTGTTGATGGTCGTCGTGCCGCACGTGCTGATGCGCGCGCCGGGATCCGTGTACGGCGCGGTCCATGTGAACCAGAGGTCCTGCGCGATGCCTTGGCCGGAGCCGAAGCTGCAGACCGAGTTGGTCTGACCCTGCGCGCTCGTCGAAGCCAAGCCGTTGTCGAAGGAGAAGGGCCCTTGTCCCGTGATCGGCGTCGTCGACGTGCATTCGTCGTTCGTCGGTGGGCCGGGGTAGGTCATGTTGAACGTGCCGCTGAATGCCGCCGTCGTCGAGAACGAGCCGATCTGCAACAGGTACGTGTTGCCGGCGACGGTCGTGAACGTAACGCGCGACTGGTTGCCGCAAGCCTGGTCGTTGCAGGCCAGCAGTGCGCCCGGAGCCGGACAGGTCGCGCTGTTCCAGGCGGCGATGACCGTGTCGCCCGAGGTGCCTCCGCACGTGGTGAACGTGGCCGTGCGGGACAGCGTCGCAGTCCATGCGAACCACACGTCGCGGTTCGCAACGATGCACGAGGGCCCTTGTTGCGAACTGTTGGTCGCGCCGACGTTGGTGACGGCGTAGGTGCCCGGACCGGAGATCGGGGTGGCCGTCGAACAGTCATCGCTGCCTTGGGCGCGGGCGCCGGCGGCGAGGGAGAGGAGGCCGAACAGAACGGAGAAGACGGGTAGTAAGCGCTTCATGGGGGGATCTCGACCAAGCTTTGGGTTTGGCGAAGCGACAAGGAACCGTGGTCCGTATCCCACACCGAGGTTCGGGTTTCACGCGGTCGACGCTCGAATTCGAAAAGAACTCGAGTCCGCTGCCATCGAAGTGCACGGGCTGGTCGTCTGCCCTCTGAACCATGCAGGTGCCCCCTCGATGCGAACGCAGGCGGCGCCGCGAGTGCGACGCCGCCTGCATTCTGAACGGGTCGCGTCGACCCGTTCGAATCAGTGCCCAATCAAGCCTGAATCACGGTGCCCACACGACCGACAGGCCGTTCGACAGGTTCGAGTGCGTGCCGCAAGCGCTCGGGAACGTGCGGAACCAAGCCTGGTAGTTGTACGCGCCGCCCGCGGCCGGGATGGCGCCGCGCACGGAGACGCTCGGATCACCGGCTTCGGGATAGGTGGCGGTCGTACCCAGGTGCAGCTTCGGACCGAGGCGCGCCACGTTGCCCCCCGCACAGCGCAGACCGTCGTTGAAGGGCGCGCTCACCTGCGCATCACCCTGGAAGAACAAGACGGTGCCCGAATTTCCCGCGGGCTGTTGCAGGTTGCTCACGGTGAGCACGAGCGAGTCCGCGGACACCGACGTGATGCCCGAGCCGACGAGTGCTGCGCCGCCCGATGTGTGCGCGCAACCTTGATGAGCGCCGACTGCGGAGTTGTTGCCGCACGGGCAGGCCGTGCCCGAACCGTCGCCGAAGCAGTAGGGCGTGCCGCCGTTCTGCTCGCAGCTGTCCGGAATGCTGTTGTGGTTCAGGTCGACGCTGATGCCCAGCGCAATGTCGCACCCATCCGGAATGTTGTTCGCGTTGCAGTCGGGGCCCGCGCTGCACGTCGTCGGCAGGAAGCGCAGTCCGCGGAACACTGTGTTCGTCCCCGGCGTCGCGACGAGGCTGAACGCGGAGCCCGCACCTGCGTCGACCACGCGCATGATCTTGTTGTCGCCCGTCGTCGCGAACAGCACGCTCGTCGTGCCGATGAGCGTGCCGGTCACGCTGCGGCAGCCGATGTTCGTCGCCGGGTTCAGCGTGTACTGCAGCAACCAAGTCGTGCCGTTGAACGTCCACTTCTGGATGCCGCCCGCTGCGCTCGCGCGGTCGTCGGCGACGTACAGCGTGCTCGCGTCGGCGAAGAAGTAGTCGTAGCTCGAAGGACCCGACGCCGTCGGGAACCCGGGCAGGATCGCGGTCGTCTGTCCGCTCGTCGTCGGCAATCCGCTGCCCACGGTGGACACACCTTGGAACGTGAGCGAAGCGCTCGAGACATACAGCTGGCCGCCGAAGATGCCGACCACGCGCGTGTTGGTCGGCGTCGTGCTCAAGAACGTCGAGGTCGTCGCGCCGAGGCCCGCGACGTAACGCACGCCGCCGGCCGTGCCCGAGGCCGTGCCCGCCGTCCAGAACTGCGTGCCGTCGTCACTCGTCGCGCTGCGGAGGTTGTTCGCGGTGTACGCATCGGTGAGCGCGGTGCTCGTGTCGACGTTGCCGCTCATGTCGGTGCGCGCGATGACGCGGACGGCGCTCGAGGCCACGACGCCCGTGGTTCCGGGCACGGCGCCGTAGCCGACGTTGATCAGGTACTGCCCGTTTGCTGACAGCGAGAGGAACCCCTCCGACGTCGCGGAGCCCGAGTCGGTCAGCGGCTGGTTGGAACCGCTCACCGCCGTCGGCATCGAAATCGTCTGAACGAGCGCGCCGCCCGGGCTGTACTCGTCGAGGAAGACGGGGGTTGCCGCGCTGGAGAGCGCAACGGAGCCGTCGCCGAGACGCACGATGACGAGGTTGCCCGGCGTCAGATTGCTGGCGTGCACTTGTGCCGCTGCGAAGAGCCAAGTTCCCAAGCCGAGCAGGCCGATGCGGCCGGAGTTCACGAGTGCCATCCGCGAAATCGCAGACAGACGAGCAGAGGTCGAGCCATCGAACATGAGAAGGTCTCCACGACCACGTTGGGTCGTCAGTCACGGTTGATTCGTCAGTGAGGATCGCGGCAGGACGCGTTTTGCACCCCGGAGGAGACGTCCGCCTTTGCGACTCGACGTCCCGCGCGAGGGAGCGTCCGGCTGTGGACGATGCCGGGGCGCCATCGGCTCCGGTTCCCTCTCAGCGCAGGGTGAACGACCTCTGTCCACCGCTCGATGAACGCTCGGTCAAGATTCGATGAGGTGGGTCGCAGCCATCGGCACGTTGACGCAGAGAATGGCTCGATACGAAGGGAGCGGTGCCCACTCCGGCGCCGCTCCCTTCGATGCGTAGTTCAGCGCGCTTCTACATCTGCCACGGCACGGACACGCCGTTCGACAAGTTCGAGTGCTGCCCGCACACGCTCGGGAACGTGCGGTACCACACCTGGTAGTTGTAGCCGCCGCCCCCGGCCGCGATGCCGCCGCGCACGGAGATGCTCGGATCGCCGGGTCCCGGATAGCTCGCTGTCGTGCCCGTGTGCGACTTGACGCCCAAGCGCACCTGGTTGCCACCGACGCAGCGCAATCCGTCGTTGAAGGGCACGTTCGTAGCCGCGTCGCCCTGGAAGAACAGCGCCGACCCCACTCCGCCCGGAGGCGGCGGCAGGTTCGTCACGGTGAGCACGAGTGAGTCGGCCGACACGCTCGGCGTGCCCGAGCCGAGGAGCGCTGCACCGCCGGCTCCGTGCGTGCAGCCCTGACCGGAACCCGGGCTGGAGTTGTTCATGCACGGGCAACCCGAATAACCGAAGCAGTACGGCGTGCCGCCGTTTTGCTCGCACGAATCCGGGATGGCGTTGTGGTTGACGTCGGCGCTCAATCCGAACGCGATGTCGCACGCGTCCGAGATGGAGTTGCCGTTGCAGTCCGCTCCACCGGTGCACACGACCGGAGCGATGCGGACGCCGCGGAACGCGGTGTTCGTCGGGGCGGTGGCGAGCGTCGTGAAGACAGAGGCGAGCCCGACATCTGTGGTGCGCACGAGTTGGTTCGCGCTGCTCAGCGCGGTCGTGGCGTAGAGGATCGTGCTCGCGCCGAGCGTCACTCCGGTGAGGCCGCGACAGCCGATCGTCCCGGGCGCGATCGTGTATTGGAGGGTCCAGGTCCCGGCGGATTGAGTCCACTTCTGGATCCCGCCGCCGGATACTGCGGCGCGATCGTCAGCGACGTAGAGCGTGTTGGCGTCGGCGAAGAAGTAGTCATAGGAGGACGGGCCGGCTGTGATCGGGAAGCCGGAGAGAAGCGTCACCGTCTGGCCGCTGGTGGTGGGCAGGCCCGTCCCGACGGTGGACACGCCCAGGAACGGAGTCGAGCCGCTGGACACGTAGAGCTGTCCCGCGAAGATGCCGATCACACGCTGGTTCGTGGGCGCGCCCATGCTGATCAGCGTCGAGGTCGTGGCGGCCAGGGCCGCGTAGCGGGTTCCGCCCACGGAGCCACCCGTCCAGAACTGCATGCCGTTGTCGCTCGTCGCGCTGCGGATGTTGCCGGCCGAGTAGGCGTCGGAGAGCGCCGTGCTCGTGTCGATGCTCCCGTTCAGGTCGATGCGCGCCACGACGCGCGGGATGGTGGCGCTCGTCGTTCCTGCGATCGCAGTGGTGCCCGGCGCCACGCCGTACCCGCCGCACACGATGTACTGACCGTCGCTCGAGAGGTTCAAGAAACCCTCCGAGGTCGAACTGCCGGCATTCGTGAACGGCATGTTGGCTCCGCTCGCCGTCGTCGGCATCGGAAAGGTCGCCACGAGCGCCCCGGCCGGAGTGAAATCGTCGAGAAACGAGGCGGTCGATGCGCTGGTAAGGGCTGCGGATCCGTCACCGACTCGGAGCACGACGATGTTGCCCGTGAGCGACACCGTGCCTGCGCTCGCGCTGGCTCCCGAAAGGACGGTCAGTCCGATGACGAGGGGGAAGGCGAGTGAGCGTGGGATTCGGCGTGAGGACTCGATGCGGATCGCGGTGTCGAACATGGGGAGGTCTCCGTTGTCGGGGGTGCCGTTGTCTGTGGTGCCGGTGTCGGTGGTGACAATGCGGCTGTGAGCGGCCGCTCTGACCGCACGATTCTAGGCACGTTTCGCCGGGCGTGGCTCCCCCCGACACGAATGTCCAAAGACCACCGGAGGCGGTCCTACCGGAATCAGTCGAGGGGGCGGCCAGCGACGCCCGGCTGACCGTCGGACCCGTCGCGGCCGGCGAGGCGGGGGCGGCCGAGCAGGCTGGCGCGCACGACGGCGCTGTGACCGAACTTCTTGCGCAGCTTGTCGAGTCCTTCCGTCGCGCGCTCCAGCTTGCGCGGTGCCATCGAGCGCGGCCCGCGTGCGTCGGGTTCGGCGTCGGTGAAGAGCGATTCCTGCACGGCCGCGCGCACGTCGGAGAGCGCGGACACTTGCACGCCGAGCAGGCGCAATGCACCAGGCGGGATGCGGTCGAGCAGCTCGCGCGCGATGGCGAAAATGCGCGGGCCGAGGTTCGTCGGCGCGGGCAGAGACTTGGTGCGCGTGATCGTCGTGAAGTCGCCGTAGCGCGCTTTCAACGTGACGGTGCGGCCGCGCAAGCCTTTGTCGCGCAGCCCGAACGCGACCTCTTCGCAGAACGACAAGAGCGCGAGACGCAGCTCCTCGCGGTCGACCACGTCCTGCGGGAACGTGCGCTCCATGCCGTGGCTCTTCTCCTCGCGTCGCGGCGTGACACGGCGCGTGTCGATGCCGTGCGCGAGGTCGTGGATCCAGGCACCTGCCGCACCGAACTCGCGCACCACTTCGGCGCGATCACGGATTGCGAGGTCGCCGATCGTGCGCACGCCGAGCGACTCGAGACGCTTCGCCGTGCGCGGACCGACGCCGAAGACTTTCGAGACGGGCAGCGGATCGAGCACGCTGCGCACTTCATCGGGCTGGATCACGCGGAAGCCGTCGGGCTTGTCGAGGTCGCTCGCGAGCTTCGCGAGGACCTTGCTCGGCGCGACGCCGACCGATGCGACGAGGCCCGTCTTGCGCAGGATGTCGCGCTTGATCGCGCGGCCGATTTGCTCACCGTCGCCGAACAAGCGCTCGCAGCCTTCGATGTCGAGGAACGCCTCGTCGAGCGAGAGCGGCTCGACCAGCGGCGTGTAGTTGCGGAAGATCGCCATGATCTCGCGCGACGCCGCGGTGTAGCGTTCGAAATCCGGCGGCAGGAGCACGAGGTCGGGACACAGGCGTCGCGCCGTCGCCGTCGGCATCGCGGAATGCACGCCGTGCTTGCGCGCTTCGTAGGACGCCGCCGCGATCACGCCGCGCTGATCCGACGGACCCCCCACGCAAACGGGTAGCCCCGCCAGCGACGGGTTGTCGCGGATCTCGATGGACGCATAGAAAGCGTCCATGTCCACGTGAAGAATCGTGGGCTTGGACGAAGGCATGGGACGGGGTGCGAGTGAAGATGCCCGACGCCCGGGTCGCGCGCAACCCGGGCAGGCTCGCGGGCCACATCCGCAGGAATTGGCAGCGACGGTTGTGATCGTGGGGCGGACTCCTATCTTCTCTGCCCCGCGGCGGTTCCGAGCGTTTCACGTGCTCCGGGCCCCTTGGCGCGCCGGGCCTCGAGCGGGCTCGTCGTCACCCCCGCCCCCGCACGAGCGACGCACGCGAACCCGACTGCGACCATCCCCTTGCGCTTCGAATCCACACGCATTGAGAGCTTTGCGCACGTGCTCCCCGAGCGCGTCGTCACGTCGCTCGCGATCGAAGAGCGGCTCGCACCGTTGTACGAGCGCCTGAACTTGTCGAGCGGGCGCATCGAGTTGATGAGCGGCATCCGCGAGCGACGCTTCTTCACCGCGGGCTCACGACCGAGCGCGGCTGCGGCGCGCGCGGGAGCCGCAGCGATCGAACGCGCGGGCATCGATCGCGCGCGCATCGGTCTGTTGATCCACGCGTCGGTGTGTCGCGACTTCCTCGAGCCCGCGACGGCGTCGGTCGTGCACAGGGCACTCGAGCTCGATCCGTCGTGTGCGGCGTTCGATCTTTCGAATGCGTGCCTGGGTTTCGTCAACGCGATGGTGGTCGCCGCGAACCAGATCGAGCGCGGTGCGATCGACGCGGCGCTCGTGGTCGCGGCGGAGAACGGCGAGCCGCTCGTCGAGCGCACGATCGAGGCGCTGCTCGCGCTGCCGGCCGATGCGCGCGTGAACCGCGAGGCCCTGAAGCAAGCGCTGAAGAGTGCGTATGCATCGCTGACGATCGGCGCGGGTGCGGCTGCGTGCGTCCTCGCGCACGAGCGTCTGGCGAAGAGCTCGCGTCGTCTCGTCGCCTCGGCCGGGATGGCGGCGACGGAGCACGTCGAGTTGTGTCACGGCGACTTCGACGGCGACGGGATCTTGATGCAGACCGACTCGGAGGCGCTGATGCAGGCCGGCAATGTGCTCGCGGCGAAGACATGGAAGGCGTTCGAGCGCGAGAGCGGTTGGTCGAATGCAGACGTCGACAAGATCGTCACGCACCAGGTCGGCGTCGCACACCGACGGTTGTTGTTGTCGACGCTGGGGCTCGATGCAGCGCGGGATTTCCCGACGGTGGAGACGCTCGGCAACATCGGGTCGGTGTCGCTGCCGCTCACGTTCTCGTTGGCCCAAGAACAGGGTTTTGTGCGGGAAAATGAGCGGGTCGCGTTGCTCGGCATCGGCAGCGGACTGCAGTGCCTGATGCTGGGCGTCCAGTGACGATCACTGCGGAGCGGATCGGGCCGGCGGTGCCGGCTGCAGACCGCGCCGCGCGCGCGACCGCCGACACACGAAGCCCGTCCGAGTCTTCGGCGTGCTTCTACCCAGGCCGTTCCGTCGGCTGACGGGATCGTGCGTCGCCCAATCAAGTTGTGAGAAGTCTCGGCCCCCTCGCTTCAGGATCACGACCTGATTCGGCGGCGCGTGAGCTTGTCAGCGCGCGTCCAGCAACGAACACGGGGGGTGACAGTTCAAAATCGCGCCGTGCGCGACCCCCGGCAGACGATCCTTCGTCGGAGTCTTCGGCGAGTTCCTAACCAGCCACCGATCGCCCGGATGACCGGCTACTCCCGCCAGGCACCCGCCCGCTCTCGTTCCGCGGCGCACAGGAGAGTATGACTGCGCTGCACCTCACGCCCGTGAGCTCGGCCACGCTTCGCAATGACTTCTGTCTACGACCTCAAACCGCGGTTCCAGTCACTGCTGCGTCCGCTGTCGCTACACCTCGTGCGACGTGGGCTGCGGCCGAACCACGTCACGTTCGTAGCGCTGATCGGATCGATCATGGTCGGCGTGTTCGTGGCGGGGGCCGGTCCGCTGCGCGTGTCGTTCCTTCTGTTGCCCGTGTGGCTCTTCGTGCGCATGGCGCTCAACGCGCTCGACGGGATGATGGCGCGCGAGCACGCGCTCGCGTCGCGCCTCGGCGCCGTGCTGAACGAGTTGGGTGACATCGGCGCTGACGTCGTGCTCTATCTACCGCTCGGAGTGCTCGCGCCGGGTGCAATCTGGCCTGCGGTCGCATTCGCGTTCGTGGCGTCGGCGACCGAAACGTGCGGCATCCTCGCGCAAGCTCTCGGGTCCGGCCGCCGCTACGACGGGCCGATGGGCAAGAGCGATCGCGCGCTGCTCGTCGGCGCTATGGGCCTCGTCGCCGCGATCTGGCCCGCGAGCACGCAGGCGTGGTGGGTATTGTTGTGGATCGGCAGCGCGCTCGCCGTGTGGACGTGCGTCAACCGCATACGCGGCGCGCTGCAGGTGGGGCACGACACGTGAGCACGCTGCGCCAGGAGACGGGATCGTGAATTCGCTGTTCAAGCGCTACGACGCGCTGGAGCCGATTGCTCGTGCCGCATTCGTCGTCGGCGCCGTCCTCGTCATCGCCACATTGGCGTCGTTCGTGCTGCGTCGTCTCGCTGCGCACGGGCGCGCGTCGCCCAAGCTCGCCGGTGAAGTCTGGCAGCGCACGCGCTCGTGGTGGGTCATGGCGACCGTCTTCTTCGCCGGCATCGCGATTTCGAAGTGGGTTTCGCTGTTCCTCTTCGCGTTCATGAGCTTCTGGGCGCTGAAGGAGTACGTCACGCTCCTCCACACGCGGCCGGCCGATCATCGCGCGATCCTGTGGGCGTTCGTCGCGATCCCGCTGCAGTACTTGTGGATCGCGATCGGCTGGAACGGGATGTTCCTCGTCTTCATCCCGGTGTGGATGTTCTTGTGGTTGCCGCTCCGGCTGGTGATCGCGCGCGAGACGCACGGGTTCGTCGCGGCGATCTCGCAGATCCAGTGGGGTCTGATGGCGTTCGTGTTCGGCCTGTCGCACCTGGCCTGGCTCTCGCGGTTCGAGCCGCCGACGTCCAACGGGGTCGACGGCCGCGCGCTCGTGCTGTTCCTGGTGTTCACGGTCGAGATGAGCGACGTCCTGCAGTTCTGCTTCGGCAAGGCGCTCGGCAAGCGCGCGATCCTGCCGACGATCAGCCCGAACAAGACCTGGGAGGGGTTCGTCCTCGGCGTCGGTTGTGCATCGCTGTTGTCGCTCACGTTGCGTGCGCTGACGCCTTTCACCGTACAAGAGTGCGTGGCCATCGCGCTCGTGACGAACGTCGCGGGCTTCTGCGGTGGAGCGGTGATGTCGGCCGTCAAACGCGACTTCGGCACCAAGGACTTCGGCACGCTCCTGCCCGGGCACGGCGGCATGATCGATCGCGTCGACTCGCTGTGCTACGCGGCGCCGGCGTTCGTTCACCTCGTGCGCTACCTGCACCTGAGCACGTGAGACGGCTCGCACAGATCCTGTTCTTCGTCGCGGTCGTGCGGCCGTTCTTGCGCTTGTTCATCGGCATGC
Source organism: Planctomycetota bacterium (assembly GCA_038330085.1). Classification (GTDB taxonomy): domain Bacteria; phylum Planctomycetota; class UBA1135; order UBA1135; genus JAEUIA01. The sequence goes on from JBBQNP010000001.1 coordinate 54,656, forward strand.
GCGTGCAAGGCAGAGAAAACCTGCCGCGCAAGGGACCGTTCGTGATGGTCGCGAACCACTCGAGCCACCTCGATGCGGTCGCGCTGATGGCGCTGTTCCCCCTGCGCGACCTCGCGCGCATCCGGCCGTGCGCTGCGAGCGACTACTTCGAAACGAGCAAGTTCGTGTCGTTCTTGAGCCACACGTTCATCGGGATCCTGGCGATCGACCGCAAGCACATCCGGCGCGAGAACCATCCGACGAAGGTGATGAGCGAGGCGCTCGAGCGCGGCGAGTGCTTGATCCTCTTTCCCGAGGGCACGCGCGGCACCGGCGAGGAGATCGCCGACTTCAAACCGGGCATCGCGCACCTCGCAGAGGAGCGACCGGACGTGCCGATCGTGCCGGTGCGCCTGGGCAACTTCGGCCGCGCCTTGCCGAAGGGCGAGTTCGTGCCGATCCCGCTCTTCTGCGAAGTGCGGATCGGCAGGCCGCAACACTTGACGGGATCGCGCGAGGAGATGCTGCACACGCTGCGCGAAGCGGTGCTGAGACTGGGGTGATCCCTGCGGCGGCCAAGCGTTGCCCGATAGCACGGCAAACATGTAACGGCGAGACGGAACGCACGTGATGCTCGTGCGCGGCAAGCGCGGTGTCAGGCCGGAGGCTGCCTGGTTGCCGGCTCGAGCTCTGGGAACGACCCCCGAGTTCTGGGTCCACCTCCAGGTGCAGCACGACCTGGCACGAACGAAGCCCGCACGCGGGATCCGACGGCTGAACCGCTCGGCCTCGCCTGCGCTCGAGATGGGCTGGGCTGTCGATCGGGAGCGAGAGGCGGGTGTGAGTAGCGGGTTCGCCGTCCTTCAGTTTTTCCCGATCGAGGGTGGACTTCGCGGGCGCAGGGTGCGACACAGGGCCCTCATCGATTTCAGGAAAACCTGAACTCCGTGAGCTCCCCACCCCCATCCGCATGCCTCCCAAGAGCGCTCTAGCACCCGTCCCTGAGTTCGAGAGCCTCGACGAACCGCTCGCGGCACAGCTCCCGACCTTCGAGCTCTTCTTCAAGACGTTCGGGTTCAAGCGCGTGCACGGACGGGTGTGGGGACTGCTCGTCTTGGCCGGTCAGCCGCTCAGCTCGCGGGAGGTTTCGCGCGAGCTCGGTCTCTCGACGGGTGCTACCAGCCAGACCTTGAACGACCTGCTCGAGTGGGGCGCCATCCAAGCCGGGTTCGACTCGAACCGGCGCTGTCACCTGCACTCGCCCGTGGGCAACACGCTCTCGATCGTCGCGACGGTGTTCCGCCGCCGCGAGCAGGTCGTGTTCGGCAAGTTCAGGACGGCGGCGGAGAGCACGCTCGACTACGTGCGCGGGCGGTACGGCGAGAAGGATCCGCGCGTGTACACGCTGCGCTCGATCATCAGCTCGTGCAGCATCGGCGAAGCGGTGATGCAGCTCGTGTTCAGCTCCGTCGAGCGCGCGCTCGGCGACTCGGAGAGCATCCTGACCAAGGCCGTCGGCACGGCGTTGAAGGTCGGCATGAAGGTGCCGACGCGGCTGCTCGCGGGCGGACGGCGCGGCGTGCCCGATCACTTGGCGCGCGCCGAGTTGGCGGCCGCGATGTTGGCGAAGCTCGGCGACGACGATGACGACGACGATGACGAAGCGGAGGACGACGTCGATGAGCACGAGCTCGGCGCGTCGAACGGGACGCCGAAAAAGGGCGACGCCCGGAAGTTGCCCGGCGATACGGAACGCGGGGAGGCTGCGCAGTGATGTCGCTGCCGCGCGTCGTGATCACGGGCATCGGGCTCACGAGCCCCAACGGCAATTCCCTCGCGGAATACCGGCAGAACCTGCTCTCGAAGGTCTCGGGCGTGCGCGAGTGGGAGATCCGTCACGTCGGCAAGACGCCGGCCGGCGTGTGTGACTTCGACGCGCTGCGCTGGCAGAAACGCAAAGAGCTGCGCCGCGGCACGCGCGCGGGATCGATCAGCGTCTACTGCGCCGGCGACGCGTTCCGCGAGGCGGGCATCGACATCGCGACGCGCGATCGATCGCGCGTCGGCGTCTATATCGGCACGACGGAACACGGCAACGTCGAGACCGAGAACCAGATCCACGAGGTCGCGCAGTACGACTTCGACCTGTCGTACTGGTCGCACCACCACAACCCGCGCACGGTCGCGAACAACCCCGCCGGTGAAACGGCGCTCGCGTTCGGCATCACCGGACCGGCGTACTGCATCGGTGCCGCGTGCGCGGCAGGAAACCTCGGCCTAGTGCACGGCATGCAGATGCTGCAGCTCGGCGAGGTCGACCTCGCGCTCGGCGGCGGCGTGTCAGAGAGCATCCACACGTTCGGCATCTTCGCTTCGTTCCGCGCGCAAGGTGCGCTCGCGACGCACGCCGATCCGACGAAGGCCTCGCGGCCGTTCGACATGGATCGAAACGGCATCGTGGTGAGCGAAGGCGGGTGCTTGTTCGCGCTCGAGCGGCTCGACGACGCGCTCGCGCGCGGGGCGAGGATTTACGGCGAAGTCGTCGGCCACTGCGTGAACTCCGATGCGGCCGATTTCGTGCTCCCGCTCGCCGAGCGACAGAACGAATGCATGCGCGGGGCCCTCGCGAAAGCGGGCATCGGGCCCGACGACGTCGACATCGTCAGCTCGCATGCGACGGCGACGCCGCAAGGCGACCAGCAGGAGTGCGAAGCATTGCGCGCCGTATTCGGCGACTCGAAGCACACGCACATCAACAACACCAAGAGCTACATCGGTCACACGATGGGCGCCGCTGGCGCGCTCGAGCTCGCGGGCAACCTGCCTTCGTTCGACGACGGCTGGGTGCACCCGACCATCAACGTCGATCGCCTCGATCCGACCTGCGAAGTGCGCAACCTCGTCCTCAACGAGCCCGTGCGCGCGAGCCGCGTCGATCACGTACTGAACCTTTCTTTCGGCATGCTCGGCATCAACTCCGCCGTCGTCATCCGCCGCTACCGCGCCTGACCACCAACACGCAGAACCGATCAAGCAAAGAACATGAACCGCGAAGAAATCATCCTGGCCATCAAGGACATCATCGCCACGATCGCGCCCGACGAGGACGTGCAGAGCCTCGCGACGGACGTGAGGTTGCGCGACCAGATCGAGCTCGACTCGATGGACTTCCTCGACATCGTGATGGAGCTGCGCAAGCGCTACGGCGTGCAGGTCCCCGAGGAGGAGTACAAGGAGCTGGCGACGCTGGACGGCTGCGTGACGTACCTCGGTCCGAAGCTCGAGGGCAAAGTCCTGAAGCAGCGGCGCGACTCGCCGCTGCCAGCTTAGTCGAGCCCGCTCCGTGCAACCTGCGTGAGCGTGACCCTCTCATGAGCCGTCCCCTCTCATGAATACGTCTCCCACCAGCAAGTCCCCTCCTTACGACGCCATCGTGATCGGCGCCGGGATGAGCGGTTTGGCCGCCGGGCTGCGCCTCGCGCAGTTCGACAAGCGCGTGGTCGTGCTCGAGCGTCACTACCTGTGGGGCGGGTTGAACTCCTTCTACAAGCACAACGGCCGCCGCTTCGATTCGGGACTGCACGCGCTGACGAACTACGTTCCGCGCCATGTGAAGAACACGCCGCTGCCGCGCTTGCTGCGGCAGTTGCGCATCTCGTGGGAGGAGCTCGAGCTCGGCGAGCAGACGCACTCGGAGATCCGCTTTCCGAACCTGCGGCTGCGCTTCGCCAACCAGTTCGGTCTGATGGAAGAAGACGTCGTTGCTGCGTTCCCGCGGGAGCGTGACGGTTTCGCGCGCCTCGTCGAGGAAGTGCGCACGACCGATCCGTTCGCTCCGGCTGCCGCAGTGCTGTCGGCGCGCACCGAGCTCGAGCGCTTCGTGCGCGACCCGTTGCTCGTCGACGCGATCCTCCTGCCGATCTGCTGGTACGGCAGCGCGCGCGAGGACGACATCGACTGGGACCAGTTCGTGATCCTGTTCCGCAGCCTCTTTCTCGAGGGTTTCGCGCGTCCGCGCGGCGGGATCAAAAAGCTGCTCGATCTCTTGACCGTGCGCTTTCGCGCCGCGGGCGGCGAGCTGCGCATGCAAAGCGGCGTCGCGCGCATCCTCACCGATGCGCAGGGTGCGGCGCGCGGCGTCGTGCTCGACGACGGCAGTGAGCTCGAGTCGGACTGCATCCTGTCGTCCGCAGGGTGGCCCGAGACGATGTCGCTGTGCGGTCGCGACGTGCCCGTCGCGGAGAAGGGACAGCTGAGCTTCGTCGAGAGCCTCCACGTGCTCGATCGACGCTGTGATGCGCTCGGTCACGACGCGACGGTGACGTTCTTCAACACGACGGACACGTTTCGCTGGCGCCGACCCGACGCTCTCGTCGACGTCGAGAGCGGCGTGGTGTGCGCGACCGACAACTACGCGAGCGATACGCCCGCAACCGAAGGCTTGGTTCGCGTCACGAGCTTGGCCGACCACGATCGCTGGTGCTCGCTCGACGAAGACGCGTACCGCGCGGCGAAGGTGACCGAGTGCGAGCGCATCCTCGACGCGTGCGCTCCGTTCGGGATCGATCCGCGTCCGCACGCCGTCGACAGCGACATGTTCACGCCGCGCACGATCCGCTACTACACCGGCCGCGTGAACGGTGCGGTGTACGGCAGCCCGCACAAGCGGCGCGACGGAGAAACGGGCGTAGAGAACGTGTACTTGCTCGGCACCGACCAGGGCCTCGTCGGCGTCGTCGGCGCGATGATGTCAGGCGTCACGATGGCGAACCGACACGTGCTCATGCCCTCCGACGCCGCGATCGCAGCCGGAGGTGGCTGACATGAGCAGCGTGCGCAAGTACTACAAGGGCAGCACCGACGGCAAGGCGCCGCTCACCACCGATCCGCTCGACGGCGCCGCACAGCGCTACGACGTGATCGTCGTCGGCAGCGGTCTCGGCGGCATGACGGCCGCGAACGTGTTGGGCAGAGCGGGTCGGTCGGTGCTCCTCGTGGAGCAGCACTACAACTTCGGCGGCCTCGCGACGTGGTTCAAGCGACGCGGCGGTCACGTGTTCGACATCTCACTCCACGGTTTCCCCGTCGGGATGAAGAAGACGTGCCGCAAATATTGGAACGCGCAGATCGCCGACTCGATCGTGCAGCTCGACGGGGTCCGATTCGACAACCCGCAGTTCACGTTCGACACGACGTTCACCGCGGCCGACTTCACCGAGAAGCTCGAGACGGTCTTCGGCCTGGAACGCGCGGCGATCGAAGGCTTCTTCGCCGAGGTGCGCGCGACCGATTTCTACGCTGACGCGGGCGAGACGACGGCCCATTTTTTCGAACGGCATTTTCCCGGGCGAAACGACGTGCACAGGCTCCTCATGGAGCCGATCTCGTACGCCAACGGCTCGACGCTCGACGATCCGGCGCTGAGCTACCGCATCGTGTTCGGGAACTTCATGAGCCAGGGCGTGTACACGTTCTCGGGCGGCACCGATCGCCTGGTCAGGGCGATGAAGTCCGAGCTCGAGAAGAACGGCGTCACGCTGTGCAATCGCGTGCAAGTCGATCGCATCGTCGTGCAAGCGGGCCGCGTAGTCGGGATCGAGGCGCATGGTCGGTTCATCGCCGCGGATGCCGTCGTGTCGAACGCGAGCTTGAAGGGCACGGTCCTCGGCCTCGTCGGGCGCGAGCACTTCGATCCGGACTTTGCACGCAGCGTGGAAGCCGTGCGCCTCAACACGTCGAGCTGCCAGGTCTACATGGGCATCCGCGAAGGTGAGTCGATCCCCTTCGTCACGGACCTCTTGTTCACGTCGACGCGCCCGACGTTCACGTCCGAAGCGCTGTGCGACCTCGACGGGGAGAGCCGCACGTTCTCGTTCTACTATCCGAAGACGCGACCGGGCCTCGAGCGCTACACGATCGTCAGCTCGACGAACGCGCGCTGGGAGGATTGGGCCGCGCTCGACGAGAACGCCTACAGCGCCGCGAAGGATCGACTCGTCGCCCAGACGCTCGATTCGCTCGAGCATCACGTGCCCGGCATCGGCGCCAAGATCGATCACGTCGAAGCCGCGACGCCGCGCACGTTCCAGTTCTACACGCAGTCGCCGCAGGGCACGTCGTTCGGTACCAAGTTCGAGGGCTTGAAGTCGAGCCTCGAAATCCACGACCACGTGCGCGGGCTGTATCACGCCGGCAGCGTCGGCATCATCATGTCGGGCTGGCTCGGCGCGGCGAACTACGGTGTCATCGTCGCGAACAAGGCTGACGCGTGGTTGCACTCGTTGCTGGAGGTGCCGGCATGACCGAGACTCCGGTGCGCTACGATCGCGGTCCGGACGGTTTCGGCATTGCCGGCCAGGTCGCCGTCGTTACCGGCGGCACGCGCGGCATCGGTGCGGGGATCTCGACGGCATTGCTCGAGGAAGGCTGCACGGTCCACGCGCTTTACCAGGGCGACGAGGCCGCTGCGCGTGCGTTCGCGGACCGGTGCGCGGGCTTCGGCGACCGCCTCTCGCTGCACAAAGTCGACGTGGCCGACTTCGCTGCGGTCGAAGCGTTCTGGAAAACGATGGACGAGCGCGCCACCGACGGTGTTCAGATCCTCGTCAACAACGCCGGGATCCGCCGCGATGCGATCGTCGCCTCGATGAAACCGTCCGACTGGGATCGCGTGATCGCCGTCAACCTGTCGGGGTCGTTCCACATGAGCCGGTTCGCCGTGCTCGACATGATGCGCAAACGGTACGGTCGCATCGTGATGATCACGTCGCCGGCTGCGCAACACGGTTTCGAGGGACAAGCGGCGTACTCCGCGTCGAAGGCCGGTCAACAAGGCCTCATGCGCTCGCTCGCGCGCGAGGTCGCGCGCCGCAAGATCACCGTCAACTGCGTTTCCCCTGGTTTCATTGCCACCGATCTGATCGCCGATCTGCCCGATGACGTGAAGCAGGCGCACGCGAAGACGGTGCCCATGAACCGCTTCGGGACCGTCGACGAGGTTGCGTACGCGGTGCTCGCGCTGTGCTCGCCGCGCGCTTCGTACATCCACGGCACGACGATCGAGGTGCACGGTGGCCTCTGAGCGCACGATCGTCATGGATCGCGCGGCGATCGAGGCTGTGATCCCCCACCGCGATCCGTTCCTGTTCGTCGATCGTGTGGTCGGGCTCTCGAGCGACTCAATCACGACCGAGTGGGACGTCGCGCACGATCTGCCGGCGTTCCGCGGCCACTACCCGAAGTCCCCCATCCTTCCGGGCGTGCTGGCGTCGGAGTTCGCGTTCCAGAGCGCCGCACTGTTGCTCCAGATCACTGAATTCGGAAACAACGGACGTGCCGATGACACGACGTCGCCGATGCCCGACGACCCGGACGGCCCCGTGCTCTCGCGAGCCGTGCCGATGCTCACGAAGATCGAGGAAGCGCGCTTCAAGAAAGCCGTGAAGCCCGGCGAGACTTTGCGCGCGGTCGTCGAGCGGATCGAGCGCATGGGTCCGGCGCATTACTGCAAGGCCGCCATCACGTCCGCCGGTGCGACCGTGCTCAAGGTGCGCTTCACCGTCGCGCTCGTCGATCCCACCAGTGGAGGTGCGTGAAGTGGACTGGCTCGCCCTATCCGGCAAGAACGTGCTCCTCACCGGGCTCAAGAACAAGAAGAGCGTCGCGTGGCACGTCGGCACGCGGCTTCTCGAGGTCGGCGCAAACGTGATCTGGTCGGTGCACGACGAAGCGCGCGCGGCCGAAGTGCGCAAGCTTGTGCCGACAGATGCGACGTTGCTCGCGTGCGACGTGGCGGACAACGGATCCATGGAGCGCCTGGCCGACTCGTTGCGTGAGCGCGATGTCCGGCTGCACGGCCTGGTGCACTCGATCGCCTTCGCCAACTACACGCCCGGCGGAGCGCGCACGTTCCAGGCGACCGCGCGCGAGGACTTCCTGCGCGCCGTCGACGTGTCCTGCTTCTCGTTGATCGCGCTCGCGAACGCCCTCGAAGACCGCTTCGCACAGGAAGCCTCGGTCGTGGCGCTTTCCATCTCGACCACGACGATGGCCGCGGAGAACTACGGCTACATGGCGCCGGTCAAGGCCGCGCTCGACTCATCGGTCGTGTTCCTGGCGAAGAGCTTCGCGGGCAAAGTGCGCTTCAACGCCGTCGCGCCCGGATTGTTGAAGACGTCGGCGTCGGCAGGCATCCCGGGCTACCTCGAGAGCTACCTGTTCGCCGAGCAGGCCACGCTGCGCAAACGCGCGCTCGAAACGGGAGAAGCGGCCGACGCGGTCGTGTACCTCTTGTCGCAGCGCAGCTCGGGCATCAATGCGCAGCGCATCGTCGTCGACGCAGGCATGGGCGTGAACTACTTCGACGGCGACATCGTGCGGCGCGCGACTCGACCGGAGGAAACGGCGTGAGCAGCACGGTGCACGTCGTCCTGCTCGAGCGCGCCGATGCGCATGCCGGCTTGCGTGGCAGCCAACGTTTGGTCGCGCAGAGTGCGCTCGCACGCGAGGCGCTCCGTCGCTCTGCGCACGCGAGCCAAGCCGTGATCGGGCCACTCGAAAAGAATGCGGAAGAAGCGCCTCTGCCCTCGAACGGTTGGAACTGGTCGCTGAGCCACTCGGGTGGGTTCGCAGCCGGCGCAGTGTGCCGCGCGCCGATCGGTATCGATGTCGAAGCGATCGCTCCGCGCCGGCTCGACATCGTGAAGCGCGTGTGCCCGCGCGACGAGATCGAGATCCTGGGCGGGTTCTCGTGGGAAGCGTTCGTACGCGCGTGGACAGCCAAGGAGGCTGTTCTCAAGAAGGCCGGCGTCGGTCTGCTCGAGCTCACCCGTTGTCGTCTCGTGGCCGCTCCGAGACCTGACGTGTTGATCGTGAACCACCGCGAGCGTGATCACACCGTGCACCAGAGCGTGCGCTTCGCACACGTCGCCGCGATCACGCACGACGACATCGACGGCCTCGTGGAGTGGTCGTGGCCGACGATCGCGGGCGACATCGGGCAGCGAGACGCGATCTCGAAGGCCTCACTTCGGGCGCGCGGCGACTCCGGCACTGGCGACCAACGCCGTGGAGGCGAAGCGTGACACCGGTTGCCACCGACGACGCGATCGATCACGACCTGAGCGACAAGGCTCGGGTCCTCGCCGCCGTCGGGCGACTTGCGCCGATCCGTGACGAGTATCCATTCACGCCCCGATTCCATCGCGTCGCAGGCGGACGCATGCACTACGTCGACGAAGGACCGCGCGACGCGGACCCGATCGTGTGCGTGCACGGCAACCCGACGTGGTCGTTCACTTTCCGGCGCATCGTGAGCACGTTCTCGAAGACGCACCGGGTGATCGCGGTCGATCACCTCGGCTGCGGGCTCTCTGATAAGCCTGCGGACTGGGACTACCACCTCGCCGATCATGCGGAGAACCTGCGCTCCTTGTGCACGGCGCTGGATCTGCGGCGCATCACGCTCGTCGTACACGACTGGGGCGGCGCGATCGGGATGGGCTTCGCGCGGCGCGAGCCGGATCGCATCGCGCGCATCCTCGCGATGAACACGGCGGCGTTTCCCTCCTCGCGCATGCCCCTGCGCATCCGCGCGGCGCGCATCAAGGGGATCGGGCCGTTCCTCGTGCGCGACTTCAATGCGTTCGCGCTGCTCGCGACGCGCATGGCCCTGCACGATCCGTCGCGGCTGACACCGAGCGCCAGGAGAGGACTGCTCCTCCCTTACTCGACCAAGCGCTCACGCATTGCCATCCAGCGCTTCGTCGAGGACATCCCGATGAACGCATCGCACCGCTCGTGGAGCGAGCTGTGTGCGACCGCCGACGCCCTGCAACAGTTCACCACCCGGCCCGTCGCGCTGTGCTGGGGCGAGCGCGACTGGTGCTTCACGCCCGAATTCCGCGCAGAATGGCAGCGCCGATTCCCCGCTGCGCAGGTCACCCGCTGCGAGGATGCCGGTCACTACGTGTTCGAGGAAGCACCGGATCTCGTCGAGCGCTCCCTGGCCGAGCTGCTCGCCCGGACGCCGTGACGACGGCTGTCGGGGTCACGCTTGTGGGAAGCGCGCGGCTGGTTGGTCCGCCGCTCGGGGCAGGCGCGGCATCGATCAACATCGCCGAACACCTCGTGCGCTCCGCACGAGCGCATGCGGATCGTTCCGCCATCCTGTCACCGCACGGCAAGCGCGGATGGAAGGCCACGTCGTTCGCCGAGCTGAACCAGCGCTGCGACGCGATCGCTCACGGGTTGCGCGAGCGCGGGCTGCGACGTGGCGATCGCACGGCCGTTCTCGTTCGACCGGGCCCCGATCTGATCGCCATCGTCTTTGCGCTCTTCAAGCTCGGTGCGGTGCCGGTGATGCTCGATCCCGGCATGGGCCGCGCCGGAGTCGTCGCGTGCTTGTCGAAGATGCGGCCGCGCGGGTTCATCGGGATCCCGCTCGCGCACGTGCTGCGCGGCTTGCACGCAAGCAGGTTGCGCTCGGTCGAGATCAGCGTTCTCGTCGGCAAGTCGTTCTGGCCGGGACAAGTCGGTCTCGCCGAAGTTGCACGTCCTGCGCTCGGGCCGTTCGCCTGCGTAGACACGCGCAACGACGAGACCGCTGCGATCCTCTTCACCTCGGGCAGCACCGGTCGGCCCAAGGGCGTCGTCTACACGCACGGCATGTTCGACGCGCAGGTGCGTGCGCTCAAGGCGATGTATGCGTTCCGCCCGCTCGAGCGCGATCTCGCCTGCTTCCCGCTCTTTGCGCTGTTCGACGCCGCGCTCGAAGCGACGTCTGTGTTCCCGCGCATGGACTTCACGCGTCCTGCGCAGTGCGATCCTGCTGCGATCGCTGACGCGATCGGTGCGCACGGATGCACGTACGGGTTCGCTTCGCCGGCCGTGTGGAAGCGCGTCGTTCCATGGGCCGAGCACAACGGCGTGTCGTTCCCGACCCTGATGCGCGCCTTTTCGGCGGGTGCACCGATCTCCCCACGGCTCGTCGCTGCGTTGCGTGCGCGCATCGCGCCCGACGGCGACGTGCACGTCCCCTACGGCGCAACCGAGTGCTTGCCGGTAAGCACGATCAGAGGCGCAGAGCTCGAGGACGGCGTCCGCTTGCTCGTCGAGGGCGGACATGGATCGTGCGTCGGCCGGCCCGCCCCGGGCATCGAGATCGCGATCTGTGATCTCGATGAATCCGACCTGTCGCACACCAATGAATCTCGGGAGGTCGGCGAAATCTGCGTGCGCGGCGCGGTCGTGACGCGCGAGTACGCCGACGACCCTCGCGCTACGGCTGCGACCAAGCTGCATGACCGCGCGACGACATGGCATCGGACGGGTGACGCCGGCTACGTCGACGAGCACGGCCGCTTGTGGACCGTCGGTCGGGTCGCGCATCGCATCGAGACGAACCGTGAGACGGGCTGGCCCGTGCCCATCGAGAACGTGTGCGATCTGCATCCGCGCGTGCGCCGCACGGCCCTCGTCGGTGCAACGCGCGAGGGCGAAGAGCGCACCTGTCTCGTCATCGAGCCGTTGCCCGGCGAGTGGCCTCGATCCAGCGAAGAGCGCAGTGCCTTCCAGAGCGAAATGGAAGCGCTGCTCCGCGCGCGCGCAAGCCCGAGCCCCCTCGCCGTGGCGCCGGATTCCGTGCTGTTTCATCCGGATCTGCCCGTCGACGTGCGCCACAACGCGAAGATCCGCCGCGAACAGTTGAGCGCGTGGGCCTCGGAGCAACGCACGTGAAGGCCTTCATCACCGGCGGAGGCGGCTTCCTCGGCAGCGCCATTGCGCGCATCCTCGTCGCGCGCGGCGACGACGTCGTGTCGTACTCGCGCAACCGGCACGCAGAGCTCGAAGCGATCGGTGTGCGCTGCGTGCAGGGCGACGTCGCCGACTTCGACGCCGTGCTCGCCGCGATGCGGGGCGCCGAGATCGTCTTTCACACGGCCGCGAAGGCCGGCGTCTGGGGTCCGCGCCACGAGTACGAGCACGTCAACGTCGACGGCACGCGCGCCGTGATGCGCGCCGCCGTCGACACGCGCGTGCGCGGCGTCGTGCACACGAGCTCACCCAGCGTGTGCTTCGACGGTAACGACCACGTGCTCGCGCGCAACAACCTGCCTCACGCGAGTCGATTCCTGTGCGACTATCCGCGCACCAAAGCCGAAGCCGAGCGCGTTGCACTCCTCACCAATCGTGCCAACGACGTCGCGGTGTGTGCGCTCCGACCCCACCTCGTTTTCGGTCCCGGCGATCCGCACTTGTTGCCGCGCATCGTCGCACGTGCGCGCGCCGGTAAGTTGGCCATCGTCGGCGAGGGCACGAACCAAGTCAGCCTGACCTACATCGAGAACGCCGCGCACGCGCACGTCGACGCAGCCGACCGGCTCGATCCGCATGCGTCGCATGCCGGTCATGCCTACTTCATCGCGCAGGAAGAGCCCGTCGTGTTGTGGACGTGGATCGCGAGCTTGCTGGAGCGCCTCGACATCGAACCTCCGCACAAGCGCGTGTCGGAGCGCACCGCCTATCGTGCCGGAGCGCTGGCCGAGTCCGTCTGGCGCCTGATCGGACGCCGAACCGAGCCGCCGATGACGCGCTTCGTCGCGCTGCAGCTCGCGCGCACGCACACGTACGACATGACCCCTGCCAAACGCGACTTCGGCTACGTAGAGCGCGTGAACATGGCCGACGCCACCGCTCGCACGATCAAAGCACTCGCTCTTCAGCCGATCGTCGCGTTCAGCGGCGGCTTGGGCGGGACCGGCGCGCCCGCCAGCCACGAGCGCGAGTAGTCCTCCGGCCGCGTGAGCGCGAGGTAGCTCTCGTACTGCGCGGTGTATTCGAGCGTGCTGGTGAGGAACACACCGACGCAGCACAGCAAGAGGCCCAGTGCTCCGAACACGCCGATCACGATCCAGTAAAGCAACAGGCGGAGCCGGTTGCCGCGGACCAAGTTCCACGAACGCTGCAGCGCGGCAACCGGTTGCAGCCCTTCGATCGCTATGGCCTGACGCGACAGTGAGATTCCGAGAATCAGGTAGAGGTAGAAAGGCAGGTAGGCGAGCGCGGCGAGAATCGCTGCGACGACTGCCAGCCCCTCGTTCATGTGCAGGGCACGGGTGGAGAAGACGGCGGCCAACGCGATCAGGCCGAACGGCACGCACGCGCCCAGTGCGATGACGACCGCCAACAGTTGGCCGAGCACCATCTCGAACAACCGCCCGCGCGCGTTGAACGCGTCCGCCGGGGAGGCACGGCCTTCGATCACTGTCTTCTCCACTACGTTCGCGATGCCGAGCGAGATCCACGAGCCGACGAGGAAGCAGACGAGGCCGAAGCAGGTCGCGAGCCCGAAGAAGACCACGACCGCGCCGACGGGAAGGCGGTGATGGTGCTCCCAGTCGTGCCACTCGAATCCCAGACGCCCGCCCCCGTCGAACAACGTGAGCAGGATGCCGGCGACGAGCAAAGGCAGCGGCGATCGTCCGAGCAGTTTCCAGGAGGCCTGCAGTGCGCGGATCGGATCGTAGGCGCGGGCGAATTCCATCAGGTGGGGAGCGACTCGGGGCCGGGGGAGCAGGAGAGCGCGGGCTACGCGATGGGCTCGAGTCTATTCCTATTGTCGGTTGACTCGTGGGTGCCAGCCACTCGTCGCGCGAAACTGCGCTCCTTGTCGCGCGAAAGCGCGGCGGTTTCCAGGCACCTACGACTTCCCGGCCCCTCTTACGGCGTCGGTGTCGCGACCGGCTTCGGGCCCAGGTCGAGCGCGCGACGATCGCGCAGGTCGCGGATCTTCGCCAAGAACTGGTCGAAGGGCATGACTTCCTGCTCACGCGTGTCGCGCCGACGCACGGCGACCGTGCCGTCTGCGGCCTCGCGGTCGCCGGCGACCAGCATGAACGGGACGTGCGCCTTCTGCGCCGTCTTGATCTTGTTGTTCATGTGGCCCTCGTTGAGCATCGCGTCGACGCGGAAGAGTTCCTGCTGCAAGCGCTGCTCGAGCTTCTTGCAGTACTCGGCGTGCTCCTCGCGGATCGGGATGACCGCGACCTGCGTCGGCGCGCACCACAGCGGGAACTTGCCGCCAAAGTGCTCGATCAACCCGCCGACGAAGCGCTCCATGCTGCCGAGGATGGCGCGGTGCACCATGATCGGTCGCTTCTGCTTGCCGTCGTGGTCGGTGAAGTGCAGATCGAAGCGCTGCGGCAGGTTGAAATCGCACTGAATCGTGCTGTTCTGCCACTCGCGACCGAGCGCGTCCTTCACCTTGAAGTCGATTTTCGGGCCGTAGAACGCACCGCCGCCTTCGTCGAGCTCGAGCGGCAGGTTGCTCTTGCGCGCGGCTTCACGCAGCGCTTCCGTCGCCGGCTCCCACACGTCGTCGGTGCCGATCGACTTCTCCGGCCGCGTCGCGAGGTACGCGGTGTACTTGTAGCCGAAGGTCGTGAGGATCCTGACGACGAGATCGACCACGCCCGCGATCTCGTCCGCGAGCTGCTCGGGCGTGCAGAAGATGTGCGCGTCGTCCTGCGTGAAGCCGCGCACGCGCAACATGCCGTGCAAAACACCCGATCGCTCGTAGCGGTACACCGTCCCGAGCTCGGCCCAGCGCAGCGGCAGCTCGCTGTACGAACGGCCGCGCGTCTTGTAGATCATGATGTTACCGGGGCAGTTCATCGGCTTGATGCGATACGGCTGCTCCTCGATCTCCATCGGCGCGTACATCATGTCCGCGTATTTCTCGAGGTGACCCGAGATGGAGAACAACGTCTCGCGCGAAACGTGCGGCGTGTACACGGGCTTGTAGCCGCCGCGGATGTGCTCCTCCCACCAGTAGTCCTCGATCGCGCGACGCACCGCACCGAGGTTCGGGTGCCAGAACACGAAACCGCCGCCGACTTCGCTGTGCGTGCTGAAGAGATCGAGGTCCGTGCCGAGCTTGCGGTGGTCGCGCTCCTTGACGTCGGCGAGCCAGGCGAGGTGAGCGTCGAGCTCTTCCTTGGTCCAGAACGCCGTGCCGTAGATGCGCTGCAGCATCGGCCGCTTCTCGTCGCCGCGCCAATACGCGCCCGCGACCGAGAGCAGCTTGAAGAAGAACGGCCGCGTCAGCGTGTCAACGTGCGGACCTTCGCACAGATCTTCCCAGTCGCCGTGCGTGTAGAAGGTGATCGTCTCCCCTTCCGGGATCAGATCGACCGCCTCGATCTTGTAGTGCTGTCCGCTCGCCGCGAGACGGCGCTTGGCCTCGTCGCGCGTGACCTCAACCTTCTCGAAGGGTTGCGCACGGCGCGCGATGCGCTCCATTTCCTTCTCGATCTTGCGCAGGTCCGCGTCGGTCAACGGGACGTCGAGATCGAAGTCGTAGTAGAAGCCGTGCTCGATCGAAGGGCCGAAGCCGAACTGCACTTGCGGGTAAAGCTTCGCGACGGCGGAGGCCATCAAGTGGCTCACCGAGTGGCGCAGCGTGGAAAGCGGGTAGGTCTCCGCGACCTGCGGAGCAGCCTGGGACTGGGACATTGAGTTGTCTCGCGTTGCGGGATCCACGATCTTTGCCCCGCGACCTGCGGAGCGAAGCGCCCATCTTCCCGCGCGATGGGCCGGAAGATTCTATCGGTCGAGCACTCCTCGGACCACAGCGCCTTGCATCGACGGTGTGCGGTGCGAGATCGGACTGAACCAGGAGAGCCCTACGCGCGCATCAGCCATTGCAACCGAAATGCACGACGGGCGTCCGTACCTCTCTGTCGGATGCAGGGTCGCTCACCACGCCCAATCCGACCGTGCTAGTCTGGACCCGGCAGCGCGCGTACCGGCGCTCACACCCTCTCGCCGCTCCGTCGAGTCATTTCTCTTGCAAGGAGTCCGACCGTGAAGATCCGACTGCTCTCTCTATTCGCTCTCGCCGCCGTGTTGTGTGGCCGCGCCCAGGCGCAGATCGCGTTCGACGATTGCGGCACGCTCATCCCCGGGGTCACGTGCGTCCTGTTCGAGGACTCGAACGGACACGATTGGCTCCTCGACAACCAGGGCGGTTTCATGGTCGGCGACTACGTGCACGTCATCGGCCTCGCGATACCCGGCTGCATCTCGATTTGTCAGCAAGGCAACGGCTGCATCCAGGTCCTGAACATCACGTCGTGTGCGGCGGGCACAGGCACCGCTTTCTGTCCGGGGGACGGCACCGGAACGGCGTGCCCGTGCGGCAACAACTCGCTCATCGGACAAGACCGCGGATGCGCGAACTCGTTCGGCAACGGCGCGCTGTTGGCTGCCGCCGGAACGGCCAGCGTCTCGAACGACAGCGTCGTGCTGCAGGGCGCGGGCATGCCGAACTCGAGCGCGCTCTACTTCCAGGGCACCACGCAGGTGAGCGGTGGCGCGGGTGCCGTGTTCGGCGACGGACTGCGCTGCGCCGGAGGAACGGTCGTGCGCCTCGGCACGAAGACGAACTCGGGAGGCCAGTCGCAGTATCCGGCCGCAGGTGACGTCGCGCTCTCGATCAAGGGCGGAGTTGCGGCCGGCAACACGCGCACGTACCAAGTGTGGTATCGCAACGCCGCCAGCTTCTGCACGCCGTCCACGTTCAACCTCACGAACGGGTACCAGATCGTCTGGACGAGTTGATTCGGCCGGGTGCCTGGCGCCGATTGCCTGTATCCCCGGCGATCGGTGCTGGCACCGCTCGCCGATCCGCTCCGTGCCGATTGCGTTGGAGCCGATTGCGTTGGAGCGGGATGGACGGGCGGTGGCAGGCACCGGTCGCCGGGAATACCGGCTACCGGCGCCAGGCACCTCCCACTTCACGCGCGCCAGACCTTCGCTTCCATCTCGAGCGCAATGCCTGTCTGCTGCGCGACGACGTCCTGCACCTGACGAATGAGCTCGAACACGTCGCGCGCCGTCGCCTTCCCACGGTTCACGATGAAGTTCCCGTGCTGCGGCGACACGATCGCATCGCCGACGACGCGGCCCTTCAAGCCGCACTGCTCGACGAGCAATCCGGCCGAGCGTCCTCCGCTTTTCTCCCTGTCCGGGTTCTTGAACACGCAGCCCGCTGACCACGCCGTCACCGGTTGCGCGCGGTTTTTTTCGAGCAGGAACGATCTCCCACGCTCCTTCACGGCGGCAACGTCATCGAGACGGAATCGCAGCAGCGCCGACACGACGATCTTCTGGCCGAGCCCGCCGTTGCGGTAGCGCGGCGTGCACTGCGCGCGCTCCAGCTCCTCGAGCTCGCCGTCCTCCGTCACGACGAGCACGCGCTCGACCACGTCCCACATCTCGCCCCACTTGCCGCCGGCGTTCATCGCGATGCCGCCGCCCACGTTGCCGGGCACGCCGGCCAAGCCTTCGACGCCGCTCCAACCGAGCTCCGCCGCGGCGTTGACCAGCTTGGGCATCGACGTGCCGCACCACGCGACGAACGCGAGCCCTTGCTCACGCGGCGCGGGAGCGATGCGCGGTTCCATCTCGGTCGCATCACGCGTGCTGGCGTCACGCGCAGGCTCCGGACGGAACAAGCGCTTGATGCGATCGGTGGTGATGACGACGCCCGGTAGCACGCCGTCGTCGACGATCAGGTTCGCGCCGCCGCCGAGGATGCGCGGTTCGATTCCGTCCGCGCGCGCAGCCACGACGGCTTGACGCAACTCTTCCGGCGTCGCCGGTTCGAGCAGCCATTCGGCCGCTCCGCCGACGCGCATCGTCGTCCTAGCGGCGAGATCCGCGCGCGGCACGGCCGCGCAGGGCCAGCTCGTCGATGAGGTCATGCTTCACCATGTCGATGTCACCGGCGCCGAGGATGAGCGCTGCGCCGCCGGCCGGCAAGCGTTCGCACAGTTTGCGCACGGAGGAGAGCGGGTCGCCGCCTGCGACGGCATCGACGCCTGCGCGCTCGAGGCGCGCGACGAGCTCCGGCGCACCGGCCGCTTGTTGGTCGATGTGAGCGCGCGCGCCGTACACGTCGGCGACGACCACGCGGTCGGCGCCGCGCAAGGACTCGACGAAATCGTCGAGAAAACGAGCGGTTCTGCTGTGCTGGTGCGGCTGGAAGAGCACGTGCAGCGGCTTGCCCGGCAGAGTGCGCCGCGCGGCCTCGAGCGTGACGCGCACTTCGGTCGGATGGTGTGCGTAGTCGTGGATCAGCTCGACGCCTTCGATGGTGCCCCACGGCTCGAAGCGGCGCTCGGCGCCCTTGTAGCGGTGCACCGTGCGCGCGGCAGCGATCGCCGCGTCCTCGGGCGCGATGTTTTGGCTCTGCGACACGAGGCCGATCGAAAGACCGAGCGCGAGCGCAGCATTGTCGACGTTGAACGAGCCCGGCACGGAGAGCGCGATCGACGGCGTCGCCCAACCCGGACCGCGCAAGCGGAAGCGGAAGTAGCCGTGGTTCTCGCCGAGCAGGTCGACGTGTAGCTCGCGGCCGAGACGCCAGACGGTGCACGGGCTCGCGTTGACGATGCGATCGGGCACGTCGCGTCCGACGACGAGCAGTCCATCCGGGTGCACGCGGTCGGCGAACCGCGCGAACGCTTCTTCGATCGCCGCGAGCGTGCCGTAGTAGTCGAGGTGATCGGACTCGACGTTCGTGATGATCGCACCTTCCGGATCGATCTGCAGGAACGAGCGGTCGTACTCGCACGCTTCGCACGCGAACCAGCCGTTCTCCGCCGGTGCGACCGCGTTCGAGCCGGTCGTGCGGCACGTGCCGCCGATCAACGCACCGGGGGCTGCGCCCGCGCGGCCGGCGGCTTCGGCGATGCCGCGCAATGCGTGATAGGTCATCCACGAGGTCGTGGTCTTGCCGTGCGTGCCCGCGATGCCGATCGTGCGGCGCGCAGGACCGATGCGGCCGAGGAGCTCCGCGTACTTGAGGATCGGTACTCCTCGCGTGCGCGCTGCGGCGATCTGCGGGTCGTCGTTCGAAATGGCCGCAGAGCGCGCGATCATCTCCGCGTCAGCCGGCAGCGTGCTCGTTTCGCTCGGACCCACGATCACGTCGATGCCGTGCGTGCGCAGGCGGTTGACGAAGCTCGAGTCCGCTCCGTCGTGGCCGGACACGACGTGACCGCGCGCTTGCAGGATCTGCGCCGCGCCCGACAGGCCGGCACCGCCGGCACCGACAAGGTGGACGCGCCGCGGAATGCCGGGCACGAGCCCCGGTCCGGCGCGCCGGATGGATTGCGGCGGCGCCGCCGGCACGATCGATGTCGGACGCTCGACGACGTTTGCGGCACGCTTCGAATTCACGGGTCCCATTCTCTGCTCCTGATGGTCTCGATCCAGCGGTGATCGTCGATTCACGCGGTGTTCCGCGCAGCGACCTCGCCGATGTGCTCCCAGATGCGCACCGCAGCGTCGGTCGGAACCGCGCGCGCGAGCGCCGAACTCATCAGCGCGCGCTCCGAGTCACCCGACGGGCTCGCGAGGTTCAGCAGTGCGTCGCGCGCGCGGGGATCGAGCTTTGCGTCCGGCACGATGCGCACTCCCTCGCCCAGCTCGCGCGCGTTGAGCGTCTGATGCTGGTCCGCATGTCCCGGATAAGGCGCGACGAAGGCGGGCACGCGCATCGCTGCGACCTCGGCCAGCGTCGAAGCGCCGCCTCGCACGAGCGCGATCGTCGCGGCACGCAGCGCCCCGTGCACCGGATCCACGTACTCGACCGCGCGGTAACCGGCGCACTCCGGCGCTGCCTCGCGCGACTTGTCCGGCCCCGTCTGGTGCAGCACCTGCAACCCGTTCGCGAGCAGAGCCGGCGCGTGCGTGCGCACGAACGTGTTGAGCGCGCTCGATCCCTGGCTGCCGCCGAGCACGACGAGCAGCGGCCGACGCGCGTCGAAGCCGAGCTGCATGCGCGCGCGTGCGCGTTCGGTCTCGCGTGCGCTCTCGCCCTGGAGTGCGTGCTCGTGGAATTCCGGGGCGAGCGGCGGACCGACGAATCGGTTCACCGCGTCCTCTCCCTGCGGCAACGTCGCGTGCCAGGCGTGCAGCACGCGCGCAGCGAAGCGCGACAACCAGCGCGTGGCCGCACCGCTGTGCGCGTTCACCTCCAGCAACACCACCGGGATCTTCAGGCTGCGCGCCGCGAGCACCGCGGGCAGCGACGTGAACCCGCCCAAACCCACCAGCACCTGCGAGCGGTGCGCGACCAACCGCTCGCGCGCGTGCATCACTGCGCCCGGCGTGCGCAACACCAAGCGCGCGCGCGAGGGTGCACCACCGCCGCGCGGCTCGACCGCGAGCGCGACGCGCTCGTACGGCGTGCGCGCCAGGAGGTCGCGTGCCCCCCCGAGCACACGATCCTCCACGGCGCGCCCGCTGCTGAACCAGACCACGTCGGCCGGAGTCGCACCCACGCGTTCCGACCACGACAACAAGTGCAGGCCGGGCACGATGTGCCCGCCTGTTCCGCCGCCGGCGAACGCGAGACGCAACGCTTGCGTCGCGCGTCGAGCCGTCTGCGGCTCAGCGTCGGACCGGGAGCGTGACGAGCGCAGCGCTTCCGCGGAGAGCATCCGTGTTTCCCTTTGCGTGTTCACGGCCAATCGCACGCTTCACCACCGACGCTGCCACGCCGACCTGCGCGGACGTGCCGAGCTGATACGGCCCCCGCAGGTCTTCGGACAGCACGCGCAGCGCACGCGGAGCTTCGAGAGCTCCGACGAGCACGCACGCGAGGCACAAGACCCATCTGCTCGTGCTTCTCATCGCACGCGCGGCTCGTCGCTGGTCGAGTGGGCCTGGATCGAAGCGAGCGCTGCGCTGGTGGTCGACTTGTGCGCGATGGAGCCGGGCATGCGCAGCTTGTCTCCGGGGTGGATGCTTTCGGGCTTCAGGCCCGGGTTCGCGGCCACGATGTCCTTCCAGCGCGACTCGTCTCCGAGCTGCTCGCGCGCGATCAGGCGCAGACCGTCGCCCTTCCTCACGGTGTAGAAGGTGCCGCCCTTGCCGGTTTCCTTCGCGACCGTCG
Organism: Planctomycetota bacterium; assembly: GCA_038330085.1. Classification (GTDB taxonomy): domain Bacteria; phylum Planctomycetota; class UBA1135; order UBA1135; genus JAEUIA01. The sequence continues at coordinate 75,600 of JBBQNP010000001.1, forward strand.
GCGTCGACTTCTTCGTGTCGATCAACTTCTTGGTTTCGCTCGTGTGCGTCGGCGCGAGCTTGCGCGTGTTCGTGCTCAGGATCGCGCCTTCGGTCGGCGCGCTGCCGGTCGGGAGAACGAGCGTCTGGCCGACGCGCAGGTTCTTCGGGCTGACGCCGTTGTTCAAAGCCTGGATCTCGGTCCAGCGGCTCTCGGCGCCGAGCTTGTGCTTCGCGATGCTCGCGAGGCTGTCACCTTTCTCGACGACGTACGCAGTGGTCGCGGTCGCAGGAGCGTCGACGTGCGAAAGCGGTGCTTGCGGCGGGGGGTTCGTGATCACCGGGTTCGCGTTGGGAACGAACGGGTTCTGTCCCGGCGCAGTCGGGTTGTCGGCGACCACCGCACCCGGCGTGAACGGCGCGTGATCCGCCGGCGTCGTCACGTTGCCGTCGAGCGGCATTGCACCGCCGGCAGGCGGAGTCAAATTCGACTGCGGCGACAGCGGCGCGTTGGGATCGACGATGTGCTGATCGCCCAGCACATTCTTCGCGACGGTGTCGTTCTGTTCCTTCTTGGGCTGCCCCTTGCCAGTCAAGCGCGCCCAGAACCCAGGGGACTTGCTGTCGCCCCAGAACGAGACCGCCACGATCGTGACGAGGAAGAAGACGAGGACGATGACGCCGTAGCGCTCGATCTGTTGCATCTTGGTGGATCCTTGAGAACTGCGGGACGTTTCGTTGGCGGTCATGGCGGCGTTGGCGCGAGCGGTTTGATCGCGCCCTTTCTGGAACGGGTCAGGTGGAACGGGTCAGTTGGACGTGGGTTCGGCTTCGCCCGCTGGGTCGGGCGAAGTGGACTTGTTTGCGAACGCGGCGCCGAGCGCGAGCCCGACTGCCAGCGACGAGACGACGAGCGACGTGCCGCCGTGCGAGAGGAACGGCAGCGGCATGCCCTTGGGCGGCGCGAGACCGGTGACGACCTGCGTGTGCACCATCGCCTGCAGCCCGACGGATAGCAGCAGGCCGAACGCGCACAACGCGTCGTAGCGATCGCGCAACGAGAGGACGTAGCGCAGCGCGAACCACAGGAAGCCGAGGAAAAGGGCGAGCACGACGAGCATCCCGAACAGGCCGAGCTCCTCGCCCGTGAGCGCGAACACGTAGTCGGATTCGAGGTACGGCACGCGCGCGTTGCGGAAGAGGCCGTGCCCGAGGCCGACGCCGAAGAAGTCGCCGCTCGCGATCGCTTCGCCCGAGCGCAGGACCTGGTCGTTCGCGGTGCTGCCGAGCCACATCTCGATGCGCTGGCGGATGTAGCCGACGAACGTGATCACGAACAGGAACGCCGTTCCGCCGACGCCGATGAGCGGACCGTAGACGTGGATCGGTCGCGCGCCGCCGACCCACATCGTCGCGAGCACGCACGCGAAGAACAGCAGCGCTCCACCGAGGTCCGTCTCGCACAGGATCAGCAGGAAGAACACCATGCCCAGGCGCAGCATCGGCCACACGCCGGCCTTGAGATCGCGCACGCGGTCGCCGAGGCGAATGCAGCGGTCGGCGATCCACAGGATCATCACGATGCGCGCCAGCTCGGACGGCTGGAATGACAGGAACGGCAGCGCGACCCAGCGGCGCGAACCGTTCTTCGACGCCGCGAAGCCGGGCACGTACACGAGCACGAGGGCGACGAGCGCGATGATCGTCAGCATCGGGATGTAGCGGCGCAACCGCGACGGACCGAGTCGCACTCCCGCGATCAGCGCCAGCACTGCGGCGATGCGAAAGCCGATCTGGCTCCACAGTCCGGCCCAGAACACCTCCGCGGGCTGGGTGGTCGCAGCGTGGTTGATCTGCAGCGCGAGACCGATGCCCATCAGCGAGAGCACGATCCAGAACAGCGCCATCGCGGGCTGCGTCGGATCCGGCATCTCGACGCGCTGCGCGAGCGAGTCGAGTCGCTCGAGCAAGGTCAGCTGTCGCTCGCGCGGCAGGACGACGCCGTCCGGCAGCGAACGCGGCAGTGCCTTGGATGCGCGGAAGCGTGACATGTCAGACGGCCGCCTCCGCCGCGTGCGACGAACTGGATCCGACTTCGTGCAGCGCGCACACGTCGACGACGTACGAGCGCGGCGCGCGGTGCTTGCAGCGGTGCGCCAACGGTGCGCGATGCACGATGTCCGCCGACGCAGGCCGGCCCGCGACGACCGCGATCGGTGCAGCGGCGTCGCTCTCGCGAGACAACTGCGGTTCGACCGATTGCGACGACGACAGGAGGGGCGTGTGCTGTTGCAACATGGTCAGCGCACCTTCAGCAACGAAAGGCTGGCCATCGCGCACACCGCCGCGATGATCCAGGCGCGGACCACGATCTGCACTTCGTGCCAGGGCTTTTCACCCGGCGTGAAGATGCCGCCCTTGAGCTGCAGCCCGTGGTGAACCGGCGCGCACGTGAAGAGGCGTTTTCCTCCGGTGCGGCGGAACCACTGCGTCTGCAGGAAGCTCGATGCGAGCTCCGCGAAGAACACGAAGCCGATGAGCGGGAGCACGAGCTCCTGCTTGGCGACGAGCGCCATCCAGGCCAGCAGTCCGCCGAGCGGAAGCGAGCCCGAATCGCCCATGAAAACGCGCGCGGGGTACGCGTTGTACCAGAGGAATCCCATGCACGCGCCGCACAAGGCACCGCCGACGACCGCCATCTCCGACGCGGCCGCGACGTGGGGCAGGTTCAGGTAACCCGTCCAGTCGGGGCGGCCGGTGACGTAGCAGAAGATCGAGAGCGTGAGCCCCGAAATGATCATGCAACCCGCGGCGAGACCGTCGAGACCGTCGGTGATGTTGCACGCGTTCGAGGTGCCGACGACGACGAACCACTGGAACACGATGAAGCAACCGATACCGATGGCGCCCAGCGCGAACAGCGGGATGCGCGCGTTCTTGAAGAACGGGGGAAAGATGTCGAGCAGCGTTCCCCGCCCCGACGTCGACGCGTACCACGCGAAGCAGCACAGAGCGAACAACGTCGCCGCGGTCAACCCGACCATCTTCGAGCGCGGCGCCAGGCCCTTGCTCTTCTTCACCGTGAGCTTCTTGAAGTCGTCGACGAAGCCCACCGCCGCCAGCCCCGCTGTCAGGATGATCGCGAGCACGACGTGCAGGTTGTCGAGCCTTCCCCACAGGATCACAGATGCCAAGAGCGCTGCGACGAGGAAGCTGCCGCCCATCGTCGGCGTCTCGCGCTTCTCGCTCTTCTGCGTCAGCGCGTCGAGTTCGGCCTGATCGCCCTTCGGCCCTTCGCGCATCTTGCGCGCGCGCAGCCACGCGATCGCCGGCTTCCCCCACCACAATGCGAACGCGAACGCCGTGAGCGCCGCCATCGCCGCGCGGAAGGAGATGTAGCCGAAGAGTTGGACTCCCAGCATGTCGTCGAAGATGCCGGGGAACATCAGGCCGCGTGCTCTTTCTCTTTCACGGCCATTTTCACGCCCTCTTTCACGGACTCTCCCACAGAAGAGTTCTCTTCGTCGACGAGGTGCTTCACCAGGCGATCGAGACCCGTCGCTCGGCTGCCCTTCACGAGGACGACGTCGCCCGACGACAACAGCGACGGCACGAGCATCAGCGCTTCCTCCGTGTCGGCCACATGCACGACGCGCTCGGGCGCGAGACCGCTCTCGAGCGCACCGGCCGCGGCCGCGCGCGTCAGCTCGCCGACGAGCACCAGGAGATCGAGACCGCTGCGCGCCGCTTCGGCTCCGATCTGGAAGTGCATCTCGCCCGCGGACGCACCGAGTTCGAGCATGTCACCCAGCACGAGCACGCGACGGCGGTGTCCGTGCAGACCCTCGAGCACGCGCACGCTCGCGCGCGCGGACTCGGGGTTGGCGTTGTAGGAGTCGTCGATCAGCGTGTAGCGCCCGCACTGGATGCGGTCGAGCCGTCCACGACCGGCGCGCAACCGCGACACCGACGGCAGCACGTCGTCGAGCGACAGACCGAGTCCGCGGCACGCCGCCAGCGCGGCCAGCAGGTTCTGCACGTTGTGCAGTCCGAGAAGCGGCGAAGTGACCTCGCGTCCGTCGAGACGGAACGTCGTGCCGCCGCCGTGGAACCACACGCTGGTGGCATTGAGGTCGCCCTCGCCGTCGAGGCTGAACGTGATCACCTCGGCGTGCGTCTCGCGCTTGATCCACTCGGTCCACGTGCTGTCGGCGTTGAGCACGCAGAAACCGTGCTCGGGGATCGACGCGGCGAGCTGGCTCTTTTCGCGCGCGACACCTTCGACCGAGCCGAGGCCCTCGAGGTGCGATGCGCCGATCGTCGTGATGATGCCCGCGTCCGGTTGCGCGATGCGGCACAGGGCCTCGATCTCACCCGGGTGGTTCGTGCCGAGCTCGACGACGAGCGCCTCCGTGTCCGCGTCGGCCAGGAACAACGTGTGCGGCACGCCGATGTCGTTGTTGAACGAGTTGGGCGAGCCGACCGTGCGCCAGCGCGACGACAGCAGCTCGATCAGGATGTTCTTCGTCGTCGTCTTGCCGCACGAACCGGTGATCCCGACGACGCGCGCGCTCAACCGGCGGCGGTACCACGTCGCGAGCGCCGCCAACGCGACACGCGGAGACTCGTGCACGAGCACGGGCGTGTCGCGGGGGAGCTCGAGAACGCCTGACGGGGGTGTGCCGTCTGCGCCCAGTTGGAGCATCGACCCCGCGGCACCCCGTTCGATCGCTTCGCGTCCGAAGCGGTTGCCGTCGAAGTTCGGACCGGACAGTGCGAAGAACAACTCGCCCGGCTTCAGTGCGCGCGTGTCGGTGCTGACGCCGTGCACGAGCCGCTTGGGATCTCCGCGCAAGAGCTTCGCGCCCGTCGCGTCGATCACGTCCTGGATGCGGAAGGGGTTCATCGCAATTCCTCTGCGGCGACCCTGCGGTCGTCGAACTCGAACACAAGAGGACCGATCGTCTGCGTCGTTTCGTGGCCTTTGCCGGCGATGAGCACGACGTCGCCGCGGCGCGCGCGGCTGCAGGCGATCCCGATCGCGCTGCGTCGATCCACTTCGACGATCCGCTCCGCGCGCGCCGGCTCCATGCCGGCGACGATCTCGGAGAGGATGCGGTCGGGATCTTCGCTGCGCGGGTTGTCGCTGGTCACGATCGCCAGATCAGCGAGTTCGTTCACGACGCGCCCCATCGGAGCGCGCTTGCCCTTGTCGCGGTCGCCGCCGCAACCGAACACCACGATGAGACGGCGCCTCGTCGCGGGCTCGCTGGCGATCGCGGTTGCAGACGTCGGTCCGCCCGCGCTCATCGTGAGCGCGGCCCGCGCGTGTGCTCGCGACTCGTTCGCTACCGCTTCGTCCGTCCCCGAATCCAGCGTCGCGCGCAGAACGCTGCACACGTTCGCGAGCGCCGCTTCGGAGTGCGCGTAGTCGACGAGCAGCGTGAACCCGCGACCGTTCGTGGGGACGGGCTCGAGTCTCCCCGGTGCGCTGGGTGCGGTTGCGAGTCCTTCCAAAATGCTGGAAGGACTCGCCCCCGACACAAGCGCCGCGGCTGCCGCTGCCAGTGCATTCTCCACGTTGTATCGCCCCGCCAACGGCAGCCACACCAGCGTCCTCGAGATCCCCATCCCATTGAGGAACAGCTGGGTACCGCGCAGGTCAGTGCGCACATGTGAAGCACACAGGTCACCGGAGGTCCGGGCGCTGTACGTGACGACGCGCGCTCCAGCGCGTCGAGCCGCATCCGCCATGCGTGAGCTGGCGGAATCGTCGGCGTTGAGGATGGCAGTGCTCGTGCGCTGCAATCCACTGAAGAGGCGTTCCTTGGCGCGTGCATACGCGTCGAAGTCGCCGTGGTAGTCGAGGTGGTCGCGCGTCAGGTTCGTGAACACCGCGACATCGAAGTCGATGCCGGCCGTGCGCTCCTGGTCTAGAGCGTGCGACGACACTTCCATCGCGAGCGCGTCGCCGCCCATTTCGGCGTGACGCACGAGCAAGCGTTGGAGTTCCGGCGCATCGGGCGTCGTGTGGCTCGCGTGCAGCAGCACTCCGTCGGCGAGACGATTGCCTGCGGTACCGAGCACGGCCGGACGCTTCCCCGCTCGGGTCAACAAGTGACCCAGGAGGTGTGCGGTCGTCGTCTTGCCGTTCGTGCCCGTGATTGCAGCCGTGAACATGCGCCGCGCCGGCTCGCCGTGCACGAGCGCCGCGACTTGTCCCGCGACGCGACGCGCGTCGGCGTGGATCCACTGCGTCGCACTGCGATCCACATCGACACGCTCGTGCGTGAGGATCGCGACGGCACCGCGGCGCAGCGCGTCGTTCGCGTACTTTGCTCCGTCGTCGCGCGTCCCCGGCAAGGCGGCAAAGAGATCACCGGCGCCCACCGATCGGCTGTCCAGATGGACGCCGGTGACCTCGCGTCCAGCGCCCCCCTCAGGGTGCAGGACTCCACCCAACCGTTGCACCAACTCAGCGAGGCGCATGCTTCGCTCCCGTCTGCCGGCGGTCGGCCGCATGCACGGCTTCGGCGGCATGCACTGCTTCGGACCAGGGCTGATCGCCCGCGTCGGCGGCAGCTTCCGACACGGCGTGGAAACCGTCGGGACCGGCCTGTTCGACCTCTTCACCGTCGCTCGTGAAACCCAACGCTTCGCGCAAGATCGCGATCGCGGCCGGACCGGCGACCTCCGAGCCGAAGTGCAGCTTGCCGCGCGGCTCGTCGACGACGACGTACACCATCACCTCGCGACCGCCCTCGGGACGGTGGCCGAAGATGCACATCGACGACGTGTAGCAGGATCCGTTGTGCGCCTTCTTGCCCTTGAGCAGGGCGCGGCACGCAGCGGCGCCATGACAGTCGTGTTCGTGGACGTGCGCCAGTTCGACGTGCAGGCACAGCTCGCTCCCCGTGCGCTCGGCGGTGCCCGTCTTCGTGCCCATCACGATGTCGTCGCGCCAGACCTTCCGGCCCGTGCCGATGCGCGCGCCGAGCATCATCATCTCGCGCACTTCCTGGCAGGTCTTCGCGGAGTACGTGTCGTGCTGCTGGTTTTGCAGGCCTTCGACGAGCGGGATCTCCTTCGTCACGCCGTACTGTTCGACGGCCTTGACGATGCGCAACGGGCGGAAGTGTCCGCCGCGCACGATCGTCGCGAGCGCAGTGGCGTGCTGCCACATCGTCACGAGGATCTCGTGTCCGTAGCAGATCGATGCCTGCGTCCACGTGCGCGTCCACGGCAGCGGATGAAGCGTGCCCATGCTTTCGCCACCCAGACCGATGCGCGGCGCCCGGCCGTAGCCGAGGTCGACGAGGTGTTGGTGCATCGCCACGTCGGTCATGCGCGTGCCGATCTGCACGAGCACTGCGTTGATCGAGAAGGCCAAGCCCTCGGCGGCGGTGACGACATCCTTGTCCTTCGCGCCTTCCGCCTCGTGGATGCGTCGGCCTTCGAAGACGAACGTGTTGTGGTGCGCGTCGATCTTCTCGTCGGGTGTCACGACACCTTCCTCGAGCGCCGACGCCATCGTCACGACCTTCATCGTCGAGCCGGGCGTGTACGTGTGGACCGCCGGCAAGAAGCCGCCCATCTCGTACTTGTCCACCGAGTCGACGGCGAGCACGTCACCCGTCGCGACGTCGATCGCGATCGCCATCACGAGCGCCGGATCGTTCACGGCCATCGTCTTCTGAATTGCCGAGCGCAGTTGGCGCTGCAGGCCGATCTCGATCGTGGTGACGACATGCGGCGGCTCGTCGCCCGGGATGAGCTCCTGGAAGTAGTTGTGACGCGGCTGCCGCGGAACCTGGTTCGCGAGGAACGTGTACTCTTCGCCACGCACGCGCAGCCAGTCCTGCCACTCGGGCATTTCGAGCACGTTCTTCGAGAGCAGCTCGAGGCCGTTCATCGGGCTGGGCTGGAAGATGCACAGTTGCGTGCGCTTCTGGACCGAGTCGACCTCGTCGCTCGACCACAAGCTGTCGTCCGCCGGCAGGTTCAGCTCGCGCATCGCCTTGCGGCGCGCTGCGTCCGGTTCGAGCGTGGCCCACCGGCCGAGCACCGAAACCGCGGGAGCCACGCCCCTCTGCGTGCCCTTGACCGGATAGACGCGCTTCTGGTGGCGTACGATCTCCATCTGGTGCGGCTGCACGCGCTCTTCCTTGAGCACGTCGTGGACGGCTTGCGCGCAAGCGACGGGGACTTCCTTGTCGATGCAGCGAAACTGCGTCGGCATCAGCGCGAACCACGTGTGCGTGCGCAACGTCGCTCGTTCTTCGTCGGTGTCGATCTGTGCCGCCGCGTCGCCGAGCAGGCACGCGCCGAGGTCGTCCGCGATACGGCGCGACCAGTCGAGCGGCTTCGCGTAGCCGTGGCTCGCGCGCTCCGCTTCGGAGAGGAGAACCTGCGGTTCCCACTGGATCTGCCAGCGACCCGACGGCACGCGAACGAGCGCGATGCCGTGGATCGGTCCGCGCGATTCCTTCTTCGTGTCGAGCGTTCCGCGCGCGAGCCAGGCGTCGACGCGCGACTTCTGTGCATCGTCCAGCAGGAGCGGACCTGCGCTGCCGTTGCGTGCGGTGATCCGGCCGTTTCGGACGTCCGGCAGCATGCGTTCGAGCATTTCCTGCGGGCTGTACTGACCGCCGAGCGCAACCGACAGCTTCTGCGCCATGGCGTCGGGCGTGTGCGCCTGCCACATCGCGTTGGGCGACATGTCGAGCTCGAGGTAGTCGACCGAGCCTGCCATCGGCACGCCCGACGAGTCGGTGACGACGAAGCCGACCGGGAGGATCGGCAGGTGTTGCAGGTTGTGCGGCTGCTCGCCCTCTTCGTGCAGCGAGATGATCGCCGCGCGCGCAGCGACGAGCGCGAGCACGAACCCGATCAGCACGAAAGCGCTGGCCGGGCGCAGGCCCGACGCCGACTTGAAGCGCTCGTCGACCTGTGTGGACGCACCCGTGCCGACCTGTGTGGACGCACCCGTGCCGACCTGTGCCGACGCACGCGTGTCGCCGACCGGTCGGTCGTTCGCCTGGGGGGGCTTTTCGCTCGGTGTCATCGGGTGAGCTTCTTGTCCGCTCGTTGGGCGTCGGTCGGGATCGGTCCGTGGTCGAGCGCGATGATGTTCGCCTTCGAGGCGGCGTTGACCGCTTCGATGAGCATGGTCTCCTCGCGCACGTCGTTGAGCTGCATGCCGAGCTCGCGGTTGTGCGACTGCACGATCGCGGTCATGAGACCGACGAGCAGGGTCAGGCCCGAGAGCCCGGCGCACAGCACGAGACGTGTCACGGCACGCGCCCTCCCTCGAAGTCGCCGTCGGTCTCGAAACCGTGCTCGTCCACGTCGTGGCGAAGCGGATCCATGGAGCGCTCGGTCTCCGACAAAGCTTCGTCGCGCACTGGACGCACACGTTCAGCGACGCGCAGACGTGCCGAGCGCGCGCGCGGGTTGGCGCGGGTCTCGGCATACTCGGCCTCGATCGGCTTCTTGGTCACGAGCGTGAAGCGACGCTCGCGCGCGCCGGTCGCGAGGAAGCGCTTGACCTCGCCGTCCTCGCCCGAGTGGAACGCGATCAGCGCGACGCGTCCGCCGTTCGGCAGCCAGTGCTCGCACGCCGCGAGCGCCGCGAGCAGCTCTTCGCCCTCTTCGTTGACGGCCCGACGCAAAGCCTGGAACACGCGCGTCGCCGGATGGATGCGACCGCCGGGTCCCGCGTTCACCGCTCGCACGACCAGGTCGGCCAGCGGAGCAGTGCGACGGAACGGAGCACGCGAGCGCGCTTCGACGATCGCAGCGGCGATGCGCGGCGCGCGCGACTCTCCGCCCTCGTGGAAGAAGAGGTCCGACAAATCCTGCTCGTCCCACGTGTTGACGATGTCGGCGGCCGTGCGGTCGCGCGACGGATCCATGCGCATGTCGAGCGGACCGTCGCCCTGGAAGCTGAAGCCGCGCTCGGCCGTGTCGAGCTGCATCGACGACACGCCCAGGTCGAAGAGCATCCCCGCCGGCATGCCGATCTTCTCTTCGCGAATGACGCGCGAGAGATCCGAGAAGCGACCGCGGCGCACGCGCGCGCGATCACCGAAGCGCGTCAGACGCTCGCCGGCGAGTTCGAGCGCGCGCGGATCGTGATCGACGCCGAGCACGCGAGCAAAGGGCAACGCGTCGAGCAGCAACTGCGAGTGTCCGCCCGCACCGACCGTCGCGTCGACGATCCAGCACTCACCGCTCGTTTGCAACGGCGACGCCAAGTGCGCGAACGCATCGACGACCTGTTGCGCGAGGACGGGGACGTGCGCGGGTCTCTCTCCTCCCGTTGCTGTCTCGTCCATGCACTCCATCTCCTGGATCGACATTGCCCCTCCCTTCTTTCCAAAAGCGCCCGCGTTCACGAACCGGGCGTCTGTTTGCGCCGGCTGCCGAGAACTTGATCCACCGAATCGAGGATGGGTTCGTGCTGTGCGTGATAGGGATCCCACACGGCCTTGGCCCAGATCTCGGCGTGATCGCCGACTCCGACGATCACGACTTCCTTGTCCGACCCGAGGTGCCCCCGCAACTTCTCGGGAATCAGCACGCGACCTTGTGCATCGAGCTCGATGCGCATGGTGTTGGCGAAGAACAGTCGCTGCGCGGCGCGCTGGTTCTCCCCGTTGAAAGCAGCGATGTCGAGGCCGTCCAGAGCGCGCTGGAATCCGACTTCGGAGAACAGGTAGAGGCACCGATCCTGTCCCCGTGTGAGGAAGCAGACGAGCGTTCCCGCTTCGTCGCGGCCCAGTTCGTCCTGGACTCGCTTGGGCACCGTGACCCGGAACTTCGCATCCAGGTTGAGGGGGTACTCACCGTAAAACACGGGCACCCTCCCACCTGGAGCGGAGTTGAGCCGACCCGCCCCACTCCTTCCCACCACACACCACGGCGCCATTCTGCTCGCCCACTTCGAGGGCGGCAATCCCCTGCAAGGGCAGTGTTGCCAGGGCGGTGCGAAAGGGGCGTGGAAAGGCTCCGGATAGAGTCCGGGATCAGGGGACGGTCAATTCCAGGGGTCGGGGCAGTAAAGGGCGATGCCTACTACATGTTGTGGTTTCAGTTCGAACACTCGGTGGGCTGAGGGAGCTGCCAGCAGGCGGTTTTCGAGGGTCTTCCCAAATCTGACACGCGCACGGATTTTTCTGCGCGTGGCGCTGGATCCGGCGATTTCGGTTCCGTCCCACCGCCCCCACGAGCCTCTGGCTCCCGCAGACCCGCTGGAAACTGCTATCCGCCGACGCATTTTGGAGTGAGATAGCGCCCCGGTTGACGACAGCTCGATCGGACTGAGTCCCGGCACGAGGGCACCGATCAAGCCCGGGACAGGGCCTCGTCGTCCTCGACGTCGGCTGGCGCCCGATCGGAGGAATCAGGATCCGGCCCTGCTTCGGCCCCATCCGTCGGCATCTGCGGTTCGGCGCCCTCGAGCAGGCGCAGGAGATCGCTTTTCAGCGCGTCGAGCCGCTCCGGCTGGAAGTCGAACACGAACACGCGCAGGCTTTCTTTGCGGCGCGGCCGGTGCAGGATCATCGCTTCCCCCTCGCTGTCGGTGCCGCGCACGACGCGGTCGAGCTTGAGGCGGCGCTTGCGCAAGAGCAGCAGACAGAGCACGTAGCGCAGCTCGCGCACGCGCGGCTCCTCGCGGCCTTCGAGCTGCAGGAAGAGCTGTTCGAGCGTGGAGAGATCGAGCTGGAGCGCGCGCTTTCCGATGCGGTGGCGCGTGTGCCAGTAGAAGAGGTCGTGCGTGCCCTGGCGCTTTGCGAAGCACGCCGGGCAGTGGTCCTCGCGGCGCACTTCCTCGGCCACGATGACGAGCGACGACACGTGTCGGTCGCCGTCGGCGAAGTGCACTTCACACGCAGCGCAAGCGCCCTGGCGGCGGCGGAACTTCCATTCGGACATCGTGCGGCGATCCTGGACTGAATTTTCCCGGGTTGGACCGGGCACGGCAGCCTGTATGCAGGTTTCCACGCGGCAAATCAAGGCATTCCACGCGAGTCCGGAGGCTCCGCCGCGGCGCCGGACGTGTGGACAGGTGCTGCTCCGTGGAGCCGAAGCGGTTCAATGCGACGCAGTGGGCCGAGCCAGCTCTGCCTCGTGATCGCGCCACCACGCACGCCAGGCGCGGACGTCGCGCGACTTCGTGTCGCCGGCGAGCTTCGCGATGGAGGTCTGGATCGCCTTGAGCAGCCCGGGCCGGCCCTGCGCGGCCGACGATTCCATGGCGTCGATCATGCGCGGGATCGCGCGCGGCTCGTTCAACTCGCCCAGGGCTTGAGCCGCCGAGGACGCCACCGTCTCGTCCTCGTCGGACATCGCACGCGAGAGCACGCCGGCCGCGAAGCCCTTCGCGCTCTGCCTCGAGCCGCGCGATCCGAGCGCTCGCGCGGACTGGGCGCGCACGATCCAGCTCTTGTCGTGCTCGGCGAGCTTGCCGAGAGCTTCGAGGATACGCGGCTCGCCCGACGGACTCGGCGGGAGCTTGCCGAGCAACTCTGCTGCGCGCCGGCGCGTCTCGTCGGAGGAGTCTTCGAGCAGCTTCGCGACCGGGTCGTTCGCTTCGGCACCGATCTTCTCCAGCGTGTCCGCCGCGAGGAACGCGACGACTCCGTCGCGCACGCCGACGAGACCGGCGAGCAGATCCGTCGAGTGATCGTGCAGCTCGATCAGCTCGGCCTGCGCGCGCTCGAACGGACCGGGCGCGTGTCCAGTCGCAGCGAGGCGCGAGCGGTCGAACGCCTGCACCATGTCGAGCACGAGGTTGTCGACGACGAAGCGGGCGAGATCGGGATCCTTGCGCACCTCCTCACGCTCGACCTCCCACGCGGCACCGCCTTTCTTCCAGGCGTCGAGCACGGCGCGATGCTGGGCGGGCAGGTCCGCTTCCTTCACCACGTTGGCGTTGGGATCGGACTTCCTGCCCGTCGAGCCGCAGCCTGCGACGAGCAGGGCGACGAGCACGACCACAGTGGTCAGCACGCGGATATCGCTACGCATGCTTCCTCTGCGTGAGCGACTGGTACCGCTGCACGAGCACGTCGACGTGCGCATCGAAGCGCGGCAGGTCCGGCGCTCCCGCGTACAACGTCTCGATTCCCAACCGACCGGCGAGCGCGGCTTCGAGCTTCGCCGCGAGATCTTGCGCGTCACCGAAGGCGAAGTGAAACCCGGACACGCCGTCCTCGACCAGCTCGGCCATCCCGCCCAGGTCCGACACGAGCAACGGCGTGCGCGAAGCGAGCGCCTCGAGGATCACGAGGGGCGAGTTCTCGAACCACAGCGAGGGCACGACAAGCAGATCGGTCTGCGCGAGCACGCGCGCGACGCCGGCGCGATCGAGCCGGCCGCCGAGGCGTGCTCCCGAAGCGCGCGCACCCTCCGCCAGAAGCTGTTGGTAGTCGGGATGATGTTGCGCGGGACCGTACAGCACGAGGTCGCCGTGCGCACGCAGGGCCTGATCCACCCGCGACCACGCTTCGAGCAGCAAATGTGGGCCTTTCAGCGGCACGAGAGAGCCGATGAACGCGATGCGCAAGCGGTCGCTGCCGGTGCGCACCTGCGGCATGAAGTGGTCGAGGTCGACGCCGAAACGCAGGTGCTCGATGCGCGCGGGATCGATCCCCCACTCGTTCACGAAACGCTCGCGCAGGAAGCGGCTGGGCGAGAGGAAGAGGTCGACGGCGGGCACGAGTTGCTTCTGCAGGCGCAGCGTGCGCTCGGCCGCGAGCTCGGCGAAACGGGCCGATTCCTCGGGCTCCGGATCCGCGCGAGCTTCGCCGGGAGATGCGGACAGTCGCGCAGCCGCCGCGCGCGCGAAACGCGAGAGGTCGATGCCCGTGCCGGAACGCAGGCCCGCGAGCACGCCTCCGACCGTGCGCTCGAGGCCGCCTTGTCCGTACTTGAAGTGCGCCAAGCAAGTTCCGCAGCGCGTGAAGTCGATGCGGTCGCACAAGCCTCCGTCGACGTGCACGCGCTGTCCGAAGCGCGGGCACTGCAACCAGAAGTCGTGCAACGTGAACACGACCGACGCGCCCTTCGCGCGCGCGAGCTGGATGCAGCCCGTCGACAAGTACAGAAGGTGCTGCACGTGCACGACGTCCGGCGCGAACGCCTCGAGCACGCGTTCGAATGGGCGCTCGACTTCGGGGTTGTGCCACGTCTCTTCGAAATCACGATGGAAGAGGTTGTTGACGATCTCGTGGACGACGAGCCCGTTCCACTTGCGCTCGGTGACGCTGTAGTTCGGCCGGCTGATGTCCTTGTGCGCCGTGAAAACCCTCACGTCGTGCCCGCGTCGCGCGAGCGCAAGGCCCAGGTCGGCGGTGTACGTCTCGGTGCCTGCCGTCTGGTGCGGCGGGAACCCGTGAGTGACGAGGAGGATCTTCAAAGGGCCCGAGAACATACCCGAGCCGGTGACGCGCGGGGACAGCCGTTTGCCGGCTCACGGATCGGGCTTACTCTGGGCGCAGCATGAAGCGAGCTCTCGTCATCTTCGCGGTCGTTCTCGCCGGTGCGCTCGTCGCTATCCAGTTCGTGCCCGTGGAGCGCACGAACCCGCCCGTCACGAGCCCGCTCGTTGTGCCGGAGCCGGTGAAGTCGATCCTGCAACGCGCTTGCAACGACTGCCACTCGAACGAAACGCGCTGGCCTTGGTACGCGCACATCGCGCCGGTGTCGTGGCTGGTCGCCGATGACGTCCACGACGGGCGCAGGCACCTCAACCTGTCGACGTGGGGCGAGATGTCGGCGAACAAGAGGTTGTCAAAGGCCGACAACATGGCCGAAGAAGTCGAAGCGGGCCGGATGCCGATCTCGAAGTACACGCTGATCCACCACGACGCCAAGCTGTCGCACGAAGACGTCGTCGCGCTGCGCAAGTGGGCAGACGGGGTGGAGTGAGCGGGAGCGGCTGGAACGCTCGCGGCAGCTTTGGGCGCGAGGCAAGATGTTCCGCGCCTACGGCGCGGTTCCGGCCGGCGCGATTCGCCCGGGACTACCCGGTCGGCTCGCGCCGGTCGGCTAAGTAGGGGCCGACTGGAACGGAGCGTCGATGGACACTGAGCGGCCGGGCGCGGAGGATCTCCGCCCGAGAAGAGTCAGCCGGCGAGCGGTCGGACGATCTTCCACCACAGCGACATCAGCGCGTCGAGCGTGCCGAGCACGGCGCGACGCAGACCGTTCGCGCGCAGTGACGGCGTCACCGTAATCGGACCGGGTGCGAGAAGGTCGCGGTCGTTGCGTGTGCGCTCGGCCTGAAAGCGTGCGCGTTCGCGAGTCACGTGCTCGCGTAGTGCGAAGTACGCGCGCTTGCCGCGCCACCACGGACCGATCGAGCCCGACGCGAGCGCGAACGCGAACCAGACGCACTCGTACAGCGCCAACCCGGGCAGCGCGACGAAGACGGTGCGCTTGCGATAGCACTTGGCCA
The DNA here is from genome assembly GCA_038330085.1 of Planctomycetota bacterium. Taxonomy (GTDB): domain Bacteria; phylum Planctomycetota; class UBA1135; order UBA1135; genus JAEUIA01. The sequence continues at coordinate 91,041 of JBBQNP010000001.1, forward strand.
TGTACGTCCAGCGATTGCGCGAGTGGAAAAACACGCGCGAGCCGGGGTAGCTCGGGCCGTCGCGGAAGCTGATCCCGGGCGTGCCGCCGGCGTGCAGCACGATCGCGTCCTCGACCGACAGGATGCGATGACCTGTGGCACGCAGGCGGAACGACAGGTCGAGGTCCTCGAACAGGATGAACATTGTCTCGTCGTAGCCGCCCAGTTCCATCAGCGCGTCGCGGTCGACGAGCAGCGCAACGGCGACGGCGCAGTCCACGTCGAGCGTGCCGTGACCGTTCGCGTCTTCGAGCGGTGAATAGAAGTTGCGCAGCGAGATCAGGCCGGCGTAGTGCAGAGCACCCCCGTCGTAGTGCACGCGCCCCGGCTCCGTCGCAAACACGCTGCGCGGTTGTGCGATCGCGATCCCCTTTCCGGCGGCGACCGCGGCGCACAGCTGCGTCAACATCGCCGGCGTGCACATGGCATCGTTGTCGAGCGCGAGCACCCAGCGGTGTTTCGCAGCACGCATGCCGGCGTTGCGCGCCGGACACGGACCGTCGTTCTTCTCCATCGCGATCACGCGCACGTTCGGGAAGCGCTCGGAGACGATCGCGCGGCTGCTGTCGCGCGACGCGTTGTCGACCACGATCACTTCGCCGACGACCGCGTCGAGCTTCGCGACGGCACCGAGACAAGCATCGAGGTATCGCTCCCCGTCGAAGTTGCACACGACAACCGACACGGGCCCGAGGCCGGAGTTCACAGCCTGACGATCCAATGCGGTAAGTTCGGATGCGGCGGTCAAGCAGTTGGAGCTGTCACGCGCGTGCGGGCAGTGCGCCCGAACCTAGCTGATCGGCAGCTCGAAGTCCGGTGCCTTCACGGGACGGCGGTGCTTCAGGCAATAGGGCAAGTTCCACAACACGCTCAAACCGGCCTTCGTCACGACCCACCAGGCGCCCTTCGTCTCGCGCAGCGAACGTCCGATGCCGATCGTGCCCGTCGCGTCGGCCACGTCGCCCTGCGCCTCGCGCTTTTCCGAGCGCAAGATCACCTTCGAGAACACGAGCCAGGGCATGCGCACGAGGGCCGACATGGGCGCGTACTTGAGCATCGAAAGCCACGCGTTGCGTGCGTGGTAGTACAGGCTGCGCTTGCCCATCTTGATGCCGAACGGCGTCTTGTGGAACACGCCGCAACCGGGGTACTGCAGCACGCGGTAGCCCAGGTTGAGCAAGCGGCACGTGAGGTCGCGCTCGTTGCCGTAGATGAAGAGCCGCTCGTCGTACCACTCGGCTTCGGTCAGCGCCTGCGTACGCGCCAGCGACGCACAGCCGCGGAACGTCGACATGTAGCGCTCGGTGTTCACCGCCGGCGACTTCAAGTACGCATCAGGCGTGCCCGGCTCGACCACCTGCGTCGACACGATCGCGGTCGTCGGCGGCTCCTGCACCATGCGCAGCGTGGCCTTCTCGAGCCACTCGGGCGGCATCACGATGTCGTCGTCGAGGATGGCGGTCAGCTCGGTCGCGCTCGACTTGAAGCCGATGTTGAACGTCTCGCACGCGCCGAACTTGTCGTGCGGCATCGTGATCAGGCGCACCTCGGGGAACTCGCGCGCGATCATCTCGGAGGTGCCGTCACGGCTGGCGTTGTCGACGACGACGATCGCGGAGAACGGCAGCGTCTGCGCGCGCAACGACTCGAGGTTGGCGCGCACGTCGGAGCACTTGTTCCACGTCGATACCACCGCAGTGGTGCGCGGCAGATCGGAGCGGATCTGTCCGGCGCGCAGGCTCTGCAGGCGTTGTGCATCGGCCGTCTGGGTTGCACGCAGCTCGGAGCTCGACACGCGCACGAAGCGCTCGGGGTTCGCGGCAGCGCCGGTGCGAGGGCGCGCGACCGACAGCGCCTCGACCGCAGCGCGCTTCGCGGCGTCGAACCGCGCGGCCTCGAACGCGAACCCGTCCTCTGCTCCGTATCCGAGGCCGTAGACGAGGACGCTGCGCGCCGGTCCGTTCGCGAGCGCCGAGGCGATCGCGCGGCTCGCGGCGCGTTGATCGAGGTCGGCGTCCTGCTCGCGCAAAGCCGGCACGTACACGAGCTCGGGCGCGATCTCGTCCACCGCCGTGCGGATGCGCGCGACCAGGTCCGTCTGCGCGCCAAGCTTGCCTTCGGCGACGTCGAGGCTGCGCACGTCGCCGACACCGAGAGCCTTCACCGCAGCGCGGGCTGCGTCGCGTCGCTGCGCGGATCCACCGTCGCCGAGCACGAGCACGACGACGCGGTCCTGGCGCGCGGCGTGGAACGCGAGCTGTGCGCCGCAGCCGACCACTTCGTCCCCCGCACGCGTCGCGATGCACACGACGCTCGTCGGGAGCGTGCTCGGATCCGCGGAGGGGGACGAACCGAAGCCGGGCATCGTGCGATCAGTGGGAGAAGTCATGCGTCAGGTCGGCGACGAGGTGTGTGTGCTCCTCTGCGGAGACGATGCGACATCTATCGACCAGGGGTGCGAAAAACGTGCGTGGGTGCCTGGCGCCGATTGCCGGTGTTTCCGTCGACCCATGCCTGGCACCGTTCGCAAAACCCACTCCGCCGAACATGTACGGCCCCACGATCACGCAGCCTGACATGGACCGGATCGGGCTAACGGCACCGGGAACCCGCTCACTTCTTCGGTACGGCGGCTTCGGCGTTCTGCTTCGCCGTCGTCTTGAACTCCGGGCTGAGGAACGCCCTTACTTGCGCGAGCACGAGCTGCGCGCGCGTGTCGTTGTCCGGCGCGGGCGTCCAGTCGGCGTAGGAGAGATCGAGCGGGTGCATGATGTCCTCGTTCGTCTGGCGCTCGACCCGCACGCGCATCTGATAACGCTTTCCGCCGAGCGAGGTGTACTCGACGAAGCAGCGCTCGCGGTAACCCTCACTCTTGAACGGAGCGAGCGACGTGTTCCAGCCCGAGACGCCGCCCAGCTTGCCCGCGACGATGCCGGTGCCGATCGGGAAGCCGACCTTCGTCAGGCTGTGGATCGTCACCTGCCCGAGGATGATCTCGTTCGGCGGCTCGACGGTGGCTTCGACCCACTTCGGCGGTTGCGAGGAAGTGAAGAGGCACGACGTCGTGAGCATTCCAACGACACCGACGAGGCACACGAGCAGGCACAGCACGCTTCTTCGAGTCCCGGTCCGCATCACGTCGGCTCCTCGTTGGGCCCGCTGTCCCGGTCGCGCAACACGATGCGCACGGGGATCTCCTTGAACGGCAGCTCTTCGCGCAGCCGGTTCTGGAGGTAGCGGATGTAGTCCTTGTTGAAGTGCTTCTTGTCGTTGACGAACAGCACGAACGTCGGCGGCGACGTCTCGACCTGCGTGGCGTAGCGCACGCGCACCGCGTGCCCGCTGCTGCTCGGGCTGCGCGACTCGAGGGCGCGCATCAGCACGCGGTTGAGCTCGCCGGTCGACACCCTCTGCTGCGACTGATGGAACAGCTCCTGCGCGAGCTTCAGCGTCGACTCGACGCCGGCGCCCTGCTTCGCCGAGAGGAAGCTGATCGGCGCGAAATCGAGCTGCGGCAGGTTGTCGTCGATGTACGCGCGGAAATCATCGGGCGTCAGGTCCGTGACGAGGTCCCACTTGTTCGCGCCGAGGATCACCGGCTTGTAGTGGTCGATCACGAATCGAGCGAGCTGCTTGTCGATGCCCGACAGCTTGTGCGTCACGTCGAACAAGAGCACGACCACGTCCGCGCGTCGGATCGCCTTGTGCGAGCGCGCGTCCGAGTAGAAATCGATCGCGTCGGCGTGGCTCTTCTTCTTGCGGATGCCGGCGGTGTCGATCGCGACGAACGTCTCGTCCCCGCGCTCGAACACGACGTCGACCGAATCGCGCGTAGTGCCGGGAATCTCGGACACGATCATGCGCTCTTCGCGTGCCAGCGCGTTGATCAAGGTCGACTTGCCCGCGTTGCGCTGGCCGACGACGGCGAGCTTCATCACCGGGGAGGGCTGCGGCGCGTCATCGTCGTCGGGTGCTTCGGGCACGAGCTCGAGGATGCGCTCGTACAACGGATCGAGGCCTTCGCCGTTCTGCGCGCTCGTGGCGAACGGACCGTCCTTCACGCCGAGCCTGTGGAATTCGGCGACGTCCCACTGGAAACGCGTGCCCTCGGCCTTGTTCGCGACGAGCACGACCGGGATCGAAAGCCCGCGCAGCCTGCGCCCGACCTCCTGGTCGAGCGGCGTGATCCCCTCGCGCGCGTCGACGACCCACAGGATCAAGCGCGCGGTGTCGATGGCGATCTTGATCTGCTCCTCGACCATGGGGCCGAGGTCGTCGCGGTCGACGATGCCGATGCCGCCCGTGTCGACGACTTCGAACCAGCGCGAGCCTTCGCTCGTGTCGAGGCGCGCCGGGATCGCGACGCGGTCGCGCGTGACGCCCGCCGTGGGCTCGACGATCGAGACGCGCGAGCCGCACATGCGGTTGGCGAGCGTCGACTTGCCCACGTTCGGTCGCCCGACGATGGCGATGCGCGGGAGCGACTTGGTGGCGGACGGTTTCATGGCAGGGCCGGGGTTCTCGGTGAAGCCCGGGGTCGTGGCGCACCGCAGTCGCACCGCGGCGGGCCGCTCGGGTCGCGGTTCGGGCCGAACAGGATACACGGAGCGGGGCCCGACGGCGCCTTGCAACCCTCTCAGACCCCTGTGGTGCGCACCTCGAGGCGCTGCACGATCACGTGCGCAGGTGCGCCGAAGAACCCCAGCCGGACCTGACGTCGGCCCGGCGGTCCGGGCAGTGGAACGTCGTGCACGTGCGTGCCCGCAGAGAAGCGCACTTGCGTGGCCTCGCGCCTCAACCAGGGTCCGTCTTCACCTTCACGGCGCCAGGCCACGAGCGTGCCGGGCGTGGCGCTTTGGATCTCGATGTGCAACCACGCCCGATCCGTCGCTGCCACGTCGAAAGCCGGCAGGATCCAGCCGTCCTTGGCGGTGTCCGCGGAAAACGCGATCCCCTCGCTCGTGCGCTCGACCCGCGCGTTGCCGGTCGCCATCAAGGCTTCGCTGCCCGCCGGATCGACGGACAGCGCCAGCACGTCTGCGCGAGTGAGCTGGCTCTCGGCCTCCATCTGCTGCTTCCCGCCGATCGAGTACAGGGGCGACACGGTGAACATGCGCTCCACGCGCAGCTCCACCACCACGTCCGGCCTCTCCTTCTCGACGAGCACGGGATCGAAGCCCGATTGCACGAAATCCACTTCCGGAAAAGTGCTCGCGAACAGCGTGTAGAACGCGGGCCCGAACGAATCGCTGATCACGAGCACCCGCGGTCCGTTCACCGTCGGGTTGCGCGCGTGCCAGTGTCCGCGGTCGGGATCGGACTCGACCTCCTGCCACCTCTGCGGCCCCTCGATGAGGCACATGTGCACCGCGCCCTTGAACGCATCGGGCTGGTACAGGCGCGGGCCCCAGGAGTCGAAGGCCTCGTCCGGATCGACCTGCCAGCCGACCTCCATGTCGGTCAGCGCGTGCAGCGTGGGGAAGTCGTTCGACAAGGCGCGCATCACGGCCTGATAGGCGACCCATCCTCCGCGCCCGTTCCAGTGCGTGCCGTTCTCGAAGTAGAGGTAGTTCCCAGGCGTGTCTTCCTTTCGCGCCGCGCTCAACACCGGACGCAAGTCGAGGAACGCAGAGCGCAACGAGTCCGGGAGCGACGCGACGATCTGGTCGAATCGCGACGGGCCGAGGCGCCGATATCGGTCGGGCACGTGGTCTTGGTAGACCGTCTCCTTGTTGGGCACGGCGACGTAGAGGTACTTCGCGCCGTGACGCCTGCAGTAGCTGTTGCAGAGCGCGAGGTAGGTGGTCCACGCGTCCACCTGCGGCTTCGAAAGGGGCTCCACGCCCCGCAAGACCTCGAAGGTCCGTTCGCCGGCGTAGTCGAGCCAACCCGAGCGATCGTAGACGACGGTCGGCGTCGGCGGCACGCGCCACAGACCCATCTTGACGACGCTGTTCCAGCGCAGGAAGACGTCGCGCAGGCCGAACGTGTCGGCGTGATGAGCTTCGAAGGCGACGGGAAAGGTCTCGATCTGGGCGAGCGTTTGCGGAGGCTCGGGCGACGGACGCGCGTCCCGATTCTCGTTGAGCGGCTCGCGGGCATGGACGGGTCGCATGCGCTCGTCGACGAGAGGCGCCAGCAAAGCGCCCGCGAACAGCAGCACCGTGGCCGCGTCGACGATTCGCTGTGCCTTGGGGTTGGGATGGAGCGGCACGAGAAGGGTTCTGCCCATGCATTCTAAGGGGGTGATTCGCCGGTCGGGTGAATCGAAAGTTCATTGGTGAATCGAAAGTTCCTTGCAGAATTCGATCCGTGTGCGGCTGCCCGGCACGGCGGCGCGACGAACTACCGACTCGCCCCACGCTTGCCGATCGCGAACCGGGTTTGGATCGCCTGAGCCGTGGGGCACGCGCTGCGAGCATCGACTCCAGCGGGTTGCGCTTGTCCCGTCCGCGACGGTCCGCCAGCATGCGCGCGATGGGCGAGAGATGAGCGTGCGCCGATGAGCGCGGGCCGATGAGCGACATGCCCCGCGGTTTGCGCAAGAGCGCGTGGACGTTCGTGCCCACGCTGTACGTGCTCCAGGCGATCCCCTACTTCGTCGTCGAGGTCGCCGCGAACGTCTTCCTCGCGGCGATGGGCGTCGCGCCGGGGATCGTCGGGCGGCTCACGAGCGACCTGAAGTTGCCGTGGATGTTCAAGCCGTTGTGGAGCCCGCTCGTCGACTTGTTCGGGACGAAGCGCGGGTGGTTGCTCGCATCCGCGGCGGCGACCTGCGTGGGAATCGTCGGTCTGGCGTGGGCGGTGACCAGCGGAGACCTGATCGCGGGCGTGCGCATCGCGGGGTTCGCCGTAGCCTTCGCTTCGGCCACGAACGACATCGCTACCGACGGCTACTACATCCACGCGCTCGACAAAACCCAGCAGGAACTCTTCGTCGGCGTGCGCAGCGCAGCGTTCCGGCTCGGGCGCATCGCGGTGTTCGGCGGAGCCGTCTTCTTCGCGGGCTGGCTCTCGAAGCACACGTCGACGACGACGGGCCGCGCCTGGGCGATCGCGTTCCTGATCTGCGCGGCGGTGTACGCGGTGTTCACGCTGTGGCACCTCGTGTGGTTGCCGCATGCGGCGAGCGACGGTCCCGCGCGCGGAAACGCCGGCGGATGGAGCGCGCTGTGCGAATCGGCGCGCACGTACTTCGGGAAGCCCCGCGTCGCGAGCGCCATCGTCTTCGTCCTCCTCTACCGCTCGGCCGAATCGATGCTCGGCCCGATGATCTCCCCCTTCCTGCAGGGAGCGCGCGCGGACGGCGGCTTGGGACTCTCCGTCGAGCAGTTCGGCATCGTCTACGGCACGGTCGGCGTGAGCGCGCTGGTCGTCGGCGGCATCGCCGGCGGATTCCTGATCGCGCGCTTCGGCTTGCAACGTTGCTTGTGGCCGATGGCGCTCGCCATGCACGTGCCGAACCTCCTCTACGTCTGGGCGGCGAGCACGCACCCGGGACTTCCGGGCATCTTCCTCGTCGTCGGAGTCGAGCAGCTCGGATACGGCCTGGGCTTCACCGCGTACATGACCGCGCTGCTGACGCTCTCGCGCGGGACGCGTCATTCGACGACGCACTACGCCATGTCGACGGGCCTGATGACGCTCTCCGTCTGGATCTTCGGGCGCTACAGCGGCGACTTGGTCGAGCGCTTCGGCTACGAGCGGTTCTTCTGGATCGTGTCGGGCACCGGCATCCTCGGTCTGGCCAGCCTCCCCTTCGTTCCGCGCGAGAACGCGCCCTCCGACGCAACGCCCACTTCAGCGAACGCTTCCGGGCGATAGACTTCGGCACCCCAAGTCCCCCCCGATGCTGTTCAGCTCCGCGATCTTCGTCTTCCTGTTCCTCCCGCTGCTGCTGGCGCTGTACTTCGTCGTGCACGCGCGCTTGCGCAACACGCTGCTGCTCGTCGCGAGCATGCTGTTCTACGCCTGGGGCGAACCGGTCATGTCGGTCGTGATGGTCGCTTCGATCACGGCCAACTACGTGTTCGGGCTGTGGGTCGACGCGGCGCGCGCGCGCGGACGAGGCAAGGGCGTGATCGCGGTCGCCACGGTCTTCAACCTCGGGTTGCTCGTCGTGTTCAAGTACGCGGACTGGATCTGGGACACGCTCGGCACCGTGCTCGTCGCGGTCGGCGTCCTGCACGCGCCGCCCGCGCGCATCGGCAGCTTCCTCGGCCCCGACTCTGCGCTGCGCGTCGTGTTGCTGAACCCCGACGCGACCATCCGCCTCCCGATCGGCATCTCGTTCTTCACGTTCCAGGCCTTTTCGTACGTGATCGACGTGTACCGACGCGAAGGAGCGGTCAACAAGAACCCGCTCGACATCGCGTTGTACGTGTCGCTCTTCCCGCAGCTCATCGCCGGCCCGATCGTGCGCTACCGCGACGTCGCCGAGCAGATCGTGCAGCGCGTCGTGACGCTCGAAGGGTTCGCCGAGGGCGTGCGCCGCTTCGTGATCGGCCTGGGCAAGAAGATGCTGATCGCGAACCTCTGCGCCGAAGCCTGCGACAAGGTGTTCGGCGCAGCGGGCGTCCCCGGGATCCCGGCCGCGGAGCTCACGCCTGCCGTCGCTTGGCTCGGCATCGTCGCGTACACGCTGCAGATCTACTTCGATTTCTCGGGCTACTCGGACATGGCCATCGGCCTCGGCCGCATGTTCGGGTTCACGTTCCTCGAGAACTTCAACTACCCCTACATCTCGCGCTCGATCACCGAGTTCTGGCGGCGCTGGCACATCTCGCTCTCGACGTGGTTCCGCGACTACCTCTACATCCCGCTCGGCGGCAACCGCGGGTCGAAGGCCAGTACCTATCGCAACCTCGTGCTCGTGTTCTTCCTGTGCGGGCTGTGGCACGGAGCGAACTTCACGTTCGTGGTGTGGGGCCTCTACCACGGCGCGTTCCTCGTGATCGAGCGCGCAGGGTTGGGCAAGTGGCTCGACAAACGCCCGGCGATCCTGCGTCACGCGTACACGCTGCTCGTCGTCGTCGTCGGCTGGGTGTTCTTCCGCGCGACGACGATGGCGTATGCGCTGTCGTACCTCGCCGCGATGTTCGGCCTCGTGAACGGGTCGCAGACGATCCACTTCGAGTACCCGCCGCTGCAGGACGAGTGGATCGCGGCGAGCCTCGTGCATCCCGTCGCGCTCTACGCCACGTCGTTGACGTGGACGGCGATCGCGGCCGGCATCATCGGATCCATCCCGTGGTTGCCGAGCGTGCGCCGCTTCACCGCGCGCCTGGCGGAACGCGGTCGGACCGGCACCTGGCTTTCGCTCGAGATCGCCGGCATGGCGGGGCTCGCGCTCGTGTTCGTGTGCGTCGCGATGGAGCTCGCGGGCGGCGCCTACAATCCGTTCATCTACTTCCGCTTCTGAGGCGGAGGTCGACGTGGACGCGATCGGCCCGAGGAAAGCGCGCACTGCCGTCGAGTGCGGCACGTTGGTGCTCTTCCTCGCGGCGTTGTACGCCCCGCTCGTCGACCAGTTCGTGCGTCCGGCATCGGTACGCGAGCCGTTGAACGAGAACCGCAAGGCCCGGCCGCGTCCGGCCTTTCCGACCACGGCGCGCCAGATGTCGGCGTTCCCGGAGGCCTACGAAGCACACCATGCGGACACGTTCGGTCTGCGCGACGTGCTGTTGCGCTGGAACAGCCGGGTGAAGCTGGGTGTGTTCGGCCAAGCTCCGACGCCGACGCTGGTGATCGACGACTCGGGCTGGGTCGACTATGCGGCCGAGCACACGCTGGACATCTGGCGCGGCGCGCTGCCGATGTCGGCCACCGCGCAAAAGGAGTGGAACGACTACTTCGAGCTGTGCCGTGACTTCTGCGCGCGCGGCGACGCGCAGTACTTCTTCCTCGCCGTGCCCAACAAGGAGACCATCTACCCCGATCACGTTCCGGCGCGGTTCACGCGCATCGGGCCTTCGCACTTCGACCAGCTCGTGGCGGGGTTGACACCGGAGCTTCGTCCGGTCTTCTTGGACACGCGCGCCGACCTGCGTGCGGCGCGCGCCGACGACACGCCGCCGTGGGACTACCTTTACTCCTTGTACGGCACGCACTGGAACGGTCGCGGCACCTGGGTCACCTACCTCTCGCTCATGCGCGCGTTCGGATCGGTGCGCGACGACGTGCACGCTCTGTCCAGCGATGAAGTCCGGTTGACCGTGGACGATTGGCCCACGCTCGACACCTGGGGACCGCGCATGTACCTGCCCGAGCAGTTCCTGCACAAGGTGGAGCGTCCCGAGATCCTCGGTGCGCGGCGCTGGCAGGAGATCGAATCGGCATCCGCGCCCTTCACCCGCTGGTTCGCGCGCAACCCAGGCTCGAGCGGGCCGCGGGTCCTCGTGTTCCACGACTCGTTCGGTGCCTCGCTCGAGGACCTGTTCGCGAGCACGTTCTTCGAGGTGACGTTCGTGCAGTCCTGGTTCGATCCCGCTGTCGTGCTCTCTCGACATCCCGACATCGTCCTGGAGGAGCGCGTCGAGCGCGTGTTCGCCGGCCCGCCGGTGGTCACCCTGATCGGGCGAGAGATCATGCAGCAGGAGAAGCCGCCGCCGGAAGCCGGCGAGCTGGTGCTCACGATCGACGCGCAGTCGCCCGACAGCGCCCTCGCGACGACCGGGCCAGCACAGGTGGAGCGCACGCAGGACGGCCTCGCATTCCGCATGGAAAACAACCGGGCCGGCTGGTTCCTGCCCACCTTCACTTTGGCACCGCGACGTCGCGCGTGGTTGCACGTCGAGCTCGAGAGCCAACAACGCGGCATGCTGATCGCTTACCGCAAGTCGAACGACACGGGCGCATGGTCGAGACAAGACGCGGCCTATGTCCCCTTCGAAGCGGGGCGGACGCAACGCACCGTCGCTCTGCCGGGCCCCGCGGGGTTGCGCGAGCTGCGGTTGCAGGTCTCGAACGGGCCGACAGGCGTGATCGTGCGCCGCCTCGAGGTGCGCACGACCGAAGACGGACGATGAGCGCGGCCGCGATCCGATCGCGCGTGCGCAGATCGTGCGATGCGCTCGTCGTCGTCGTTTTCCTCGCGGCCCTGGCAGCACCGACGGTCGACACGTTCGTGCGCGACGACGCAGCACGCAGTCCGAAGCGGGAGATGCGCGAGACCGCCCCGTTGCCGGACTTGCCCCAGGAGTTCACGACGCTGTCGACGTTCCCCTCGGCCTTCGAAGCGCACTTCGACGACACGTTCGGCCTGCGCGACCAGTTGCTGCGGCTGCACAGCAGGCTGCGTTACTACGCGTTCGGGGAATCGCCGACGGATCGCATCCTCGTCGGTCGGGACGGCTGGCTCTTCTGGAACGGCGATCGCTCCGGCGAGGTGTTTCGCGGCGTCGCTCCGCTCACGACCGACGAGCTCGCGGGCTGGCAGTACATGCTCGAAGCGCGCACCCGCCTCCTCGCGAAGCTCGGCTGCGACTACGTCTGGGTCATCGCGCCGAACAAAGAGACGATCTATCCCGAGCACATGCCGCAGAGCCTGCGTCCGATCGGTCCCACGCGCCTCGATCAGTTCAGCGCCTGGATGAAGCAGCACAGTCAGGTCGACGTGCTCGACCTGCGCTCGGCGATGCTCGCGGAAAAACGACGGGACACGGGCCCTTACGACGCCGTGAACTCGCCGTTCGGCACGCACTGGACGGGCCGCGGCTCGCTCGTCGCCGCGCGCGAGATCGTCGACCATCTCGCCGTCAGACATCCTGGTGCCGCGCTGCTCGATCCGGACCAAGTGGAGATGCAGCCCGTGGACGCAGCCTCGGATTCGCTGGCGGACAACCTCTACATGCTCGACGTGCTGCGCTCGAAGGACGTGACACCGACGCCGCGGGACGAGCGCACGTTCGACGTGATCGAGCGGGCGCAAGGCAAGTCGAAGCACTGGAGCTTGCGCGCGCGCGCGCATGACGTCCTGCCGCCGACCGTGATGTTCCACGATTCGTTCGGACCGTTCGTGCGCCCGATGATCGCGGCCAACTGCAAGACCCTCGAGACCTACGAGGCACAGTTCGATGCGCATGTCGTCGATCCGGAACGCACGCGCATCGTCATCGAGCTCTTCGTGGAGCGTGCTTTCGTCACGCTCGAGCCGGGGCGCGTCGCAACACCCGACTTCGTCGGCACGCAGCAGCGCTACGACGCGGCGACGCACGTCTTGTTCGACCTGGCTTCGAACCCCGACGCGGGCGAGGCGATCGGCGGGATGTCGCTCGAACGCGTCGGAGCAGACGGTCAGCGCGCGTTGCGCATGACGGTGCGAGGAGGGCGCGAGGGCCTGGAGTTCGGGCCGATCGCGCTGCCTCCCGTCGGCGAGGTGCTCACGCGCGTCGACGTCGACAGCGAGGAACCGTGCCTCTTGGACATTGCCTGGCGTCCGCGCGGCGCACCGAAGTACCTGCGCACGGATCGCATCACGATTGCGCTCGAAGCGGGCCGGACGAGCCACGTCTTGCCGCTGCCCGCGCTCGGATTCGACGCCGTCTTGCTCCTGCGGCCGCGCGAGAGCGGCGTGACGGTGACGCTGCACGGGTTCAGCTTGCGCGCGTCGAAGTAATCGCCGTTCCGAGTGCCGAAGCGACCCGTGACGAGCTCAGGGCAAGCCGAGCGTGCGGTGCAACTGCGGCACGACGCGCACGTCGAGGTCGCGGTCGCGCGCCATCTCGCACACCGCGAGCACGAGGTCGCTCGAAGGTGCTGGGACGCCGCCGCACGGCGTCGCCGGCTGGAGGAACACGCGCAGTCCGCTCGCACAGGCTTCGACCTCGTCGAGCAAAACGGCGAAGTCCGCCGCCGCGCGCGCGCCGGACACGACGATCTTGCCGCAGGCGTCGCGGCCGGAGACGAGGCGCAGGCAGGCTTGGCGCGCGGCGCTCCATTGTGCGCGCGTCACGGGGACGCGCTCTGCGGTGAGGTTGGCTACATCGCGGTCGGTGATCGCGTGCTCGAGTTCCGATTCGCCCGCCTCGTTAGACCCGTCCAACTCGACTGTCTTGTGTTGGCCGTCCAACTCGACTGTCCTGTGTTGAGCGTCCAACTCGACGGGCTGATCGAGATCGAGATCCGGCTTGAGATCGAGGCTGACGTGATCGCAGCGATCGATCACGCGCGCGAGGGTGCGCGGATGAGCACCGGCGGTCTCGAGGTGCAACCGCCGCGTGCCGATCATGCTCTTGAGAGCACCGACGAAATCCGGCCACACGAGCGGCTCGCCGCCGGTCAGGCTGACGGTGCGCGGCGAACCGGGCTCGACCTGTGCGATCCAGCACGCGACCTGGAACGGCGTCGCCCACGCCTCCTCGCGGCGCGTGCCATCGTGCGCGGCGATACGCGCGCGGTCGCTCGCCTGCAAAGTCCACGAAGCGGGCGTGTCGCACCAACGGCAACGCAACGGACACCCGCGCAAGCGCACGAACGTCTGCGCTTCGCCGGCGAAAGCGCCTTCGCCCTGGATCGAGGCAAAGACTTCCAGCACCGGCGCCGCGACGCGCGCGCGCGCTCCCGGCTCGCCGGTCGTCGGCGCCGCGCTCGCGCGTTCGGACATGATCCAGGGCGGAATCGCGCGAGGCTCGAAGCCCGCGCGGAGTCCGTCACTTCTTCTTCTCGGCCTTCTTCTCGGGCGCCTTTGCCGCAGCCGCACCCTTGACCGGTGCCGCGACCGTGCCGCCGGCAGCCGGAGCCGCGGCCGCCTTGGGCTCCTTCTTGACGCCTGCGACCTTGAAGCGCGTGCGCACCTTCTGGAGGCCGTACACGGAGGCGCTTTCGTCGGCGAACTTGCCGGCCTTCTTCAGGACGGCGATGCGCTCGACGCGCGTGAACACGCTGCGCTCGCCCTTGAGGGTGTCGGCGCCGCGCAAGCTGGAGTGAATGGACATGTCAGGAATCCTGTCGTTCGAAATCGTCGGAGACGTCGTCGTTGAGGGGAGTAGGTCGTTCGGTTGTCGTGATCTTAGTGCTGTGCAGATGGCCGAGGCCGAGCGCGCGTCGGAGTCTTCGTCAGCTCGTTCGCTGCAGCTCGCCGCGCATCAGCGGCGCACCACGTGGTCGATGTTGTCGATCCAGGCGTCGGTGTACGGCAGCTTCTTGCCGCCCGCGGGTCCGCGCAGTTGGTGGACCCATCCGAGTTGGCTGTTGAGGCCGTCCTTCTTGGCTTCGGCGCCGACACACAGCACGAGGTACTGGCCGTCGATCGAAACGGCGGGTGCGACGGCCAGGCCACCTTCGACGAGCAGGTAGCGATACGCGGCCTGCGCGCTCGCGATGCCGGCGGGGTCGTTGTCGTACTGTCCTACGCGGATCGTGAAGCGGTTCTTCGGATCGCGGAAAGCGCGGTCCTGCGACGTGGTGCCGACCGCGGGGGTCGGCGGCGGCAGGTTCGCCGCGGGAGCGTTCGACGCGGGCGCACCTGGGTTGGCCGGCGCTTGCGGGGTGGTGGCTGTGTTGCCCGCGTCGGCCGACACGTCGGTCGGCGTGCCCTTCTTCATCATCATCGCGATGATGACGATGACGGTGACCGCGGCCAGGGCGATGAGCACCATGCGATCGCGCGACATGGGCGCGCTCGCCGATGCAGGTCGCAGATCGGTCGCACGCGGCGGCGCGGTCTGCGCGCGCGGCGTCTGAGGATTCAGTGTCTGCGCATTCAGAGTCTGCGGCTTCGGGGCCTGCGTCGTCGGAGCTTGCGGTCGCGGCGGCGTTGGCTGAGCTTGAGGAATCGGGCGAGCCGGCACGGGGCCCGGAGCCATCACGCGCGCCGGTTCCGACGCCGGTGCAGGCCGCTGTTGGGGCGGCATCGATTCACCCGGACGCGCGGCCGTTCCCTTGCCGGGAGGCACCGCGCGGAAGGCGTCGAGAAGGCTCTTGCGTCGCATGGACATGACGGACTCCGCGCAGCCTAACAGCAACGCGGGGCGAAGAGCCTATTCCGTGGCGCACAGGGGGTCAACGGGACCCAGCCAAAGGCGGCTTTTTCCCAAGGATCAGGGCATTATCCGAAGCCGCAGGAAAATCGATCTCGGCTCCTCGGCCCCGCCTACTTCGGCGCCGCAGCCTCCGCCGTCGCGGGTTGCATCGCGCGCAGGCGTGCGACGATCCGCGTCGTGAGCGGATCGGCGGTGCTCGAGCCGCTCGCGTCCAGCGTCCACGTCTCGATCGCGCTCGGGAAACCGAGCGCGTCCAGGTGCTCCGTCCAGGCCTTGATCACGGTGTCGGGATCGATCGCTTTGGTCGGATCGGCGGTGAGCCGCTTCGCGAACGCGTCGCGGTCGATCAAGAGCTTGACCTTCAACCCGGCCTTCTTCGCGGCCGCCGCATTCGGCTTCACGAGCGACTCTTCGAACGCGGCCTCGGTCGCGACCACGCCCTTCCAACGCTCGGGGTGCGCGAACGCGAGGCGCAGCGCGACCATCCCGCCTTCCTGATCGCCGGCGAGGTACACGCGCGCGCGATCGATCTCGTGCTGCTTTCCGAACGCGTCGAGCGCCTTGTCGATCGAGCTCTCGTACAGCGCTGAACGATCGGGCTTGGCGTAGTCGGCGAAGCTCGTGTACCAGACCATCCCTTGCTTCGGCTCGCGCGACGCGAGGATCCGCGCGGAAGGTGCGACCAACGCGTAACCGAGTTCGTCGGCGACCTGCTTCCAGCGTCCGGCGACGACCGCATCCTTCGTCGAGCCCGACGCGTGCAACACGACGAGCACCGGCATTGCCCCCCCGGTTTCGGCGGCCTTCGGCAAGTACACCGCGGGCGCGTCGATGAACGACACGATCGACTTGTTCCGCGCGCGGACGGACTCCAGTGCGGTCACGAAGCGCGGATCCTTGCGCAGCGCATCGATGTCGGTGTCCGTCTCCGCCAGCTTGAGCTGATCCTCGAACGCGTAGTAGCCGAACCCAAAGCTCGCGCTCTTTTGGAACCACTCGACACCGGCATCGACCTGG
>JBBQNP010000002.1:0-93292 GCA_038330085.1 Planctomycetota bacterium
GAGGAAGTGTGAAAAAACGGGACTGGCACCGTATTTCTGCGAGTCACGCGGGCATGACGCCGAGCTCGGGCACGCACTTCAGGATCGACGTCGCAAGCTCGATCCCCGCGTGCTGCACGAGCATGTCGCGGAACGCGTTGACGAACGGCCCGATCTGACCGTGATCGAGTCCGGCCCGACGCGCGAACCCCGTCGCATCCAGCGGCCCCGTCGCGCGCGTGCCGAGGAGCGATGCGGCGCGCTGCAGTTGGGTGCCCACGTTGGCGGGTGCGTTCGGCTTCGTCGCGAGCATGGCCGCGGAACCGGGGACCGCCCCGAGCAACTTGCCGAACTCGACGCGGTCGGAACGACTGCGCAAGAGCAGCATGAGCTCGATCGCGGCGTCGCGCACGGTTCGCTCGGGAAGTCCGAGTCTGGCGGCCACGGATCGCAGGAATTCGTCCATTGGGAGGGCGCGTCTGCAGGAATCGACGACACCGCTGCGCGGGTGTGGGTGCGTCGGCGATCGTGCGTCGGCGTCGGTCCGTCGCACTCTAGGGACGCCGCATCGGCCGAAGACAGGCACGATGTCTTTAGTCTCAGGCCCGCAGCACGCGTCAACCGACCGCGTCGATGACGCTCCAGATCGCGTCCATCCACTCGGCGTGTTCAGGTTTGATCAAGCACGACCGTAGCACCGTCACCTGATCGCGATCCCATTGGAGGTCGGCCCACCACGATCCGAGCAAGCTCTTCGGCAAGCTCGCGACGGCCAGGTGCAGCCCGCGCGCAGCCGCGGACTCGAAGATCGCGCGCGATCGCTCCGACGTTGCCTCCGCGGAGGGTAGGCGCGGGGCCCAGATCACGATGTCGAGCTCGGGCTCGAACGCGACGCGGAAGCGCGCGTCGGCGGCCAACCTCGCGTGCAGTTCGAGAGCCGCGCGCCGGCCCGCTTCGAGGCCGTGCGCCATCTCACCGCCTTTCACGAGAGGAAACATGCGTTGCGTCGCCCACAACGCCACGGCGGAGGCTCCCGCGCGCGAGCACTCGAGGCTGATCTCGCCCAAGTGCAACTCGGCCGAGCTGAAGTACGTGTAGGGAGAATCGTGCCGGTACAGCGCGCCCACCGCCGGATCGCGGAAGAGGATGCAGCCGCAGCCGTAGGGTTGGAGTCCGTGCTTGTGCGGATCGATCGCGATCGAATCGACGCGGTGCAACGCGTCGAACGCCGCGCGAGCCGACGCACCGAGCGTGCCTGCGAGACCGAAGTACCCGCCATAGGCAGCGTCGGCGTGCACGCGGAAACCGTGCTTCTCCTGCAGTTCGAGCACGCGCGGCAGCGGATCGACGGAGCCGACGGCCGTCGTACCGAGCGTGACGACGACGGTGCCGACGCCGCCACGCGACAAGCGACGTTCGAGTGCGGCGACGTCCATGCGCGCGTGTTCGTCGACGGGAACTGTCTCGCACATCAGGCCGAGCACTTCGCTGATGCGCTTGTGCGTGTAGTGGCCCTGGTCGGACACGAGGATCGTCTCCCCCGCGCGCAGCTTGCCCGCGACCCAGAGCGCTTCGAGGTTCGCGACCGTCCCGCCGCTCGTGAGATGTCCGAGGAACGTGCTCCACCCGCACATCGCCGCGATCTGTGCGACCGCTTCCTTCTCCATCGCGGAGCTCGCGCGTCCACCATCGAGCGCGTGATTGTTCGGGTTGACGTGCTGCGCGAGCGCGTAGGCGAGGCGCGCCATCGCATGCGGCGGCTTGAGCATCTGCCCTGCATACATCGGATGCGGATACGGGAAGTTGTCGCGCATGCGCTCGGCGACTTCGAACAGCACGGCGCGCATGCGCTCGAGATGTTGCACGCTCGGCGTAGCGTCGAAGCGCGGCAGATCGTCGAACCCGTGATCCAGCCGGACGAGTGCGTCGCGCAACAGTGCGAGGGATGAGATGTCGAGTGTCATGTCGAGCGGCACGTCATGGAATGAACTGCGCGGCAGCGGTCGATGTGTCCCGTTGATGTGTCCAGTCGATGCGCGCGCGGTGAGCGTCACCGTCCTGTCATGCTGGATCTGCGAGCCTCTATCCTAGAGCCGCTGCCTGAAGACAAGTCGCGGACCGGCACCACTTCGCAGCGTGCCTCATTCGAACACGTCTGCTCCCCGCAGACAGGCACCACACTCCACCCGCAATAGAAAAGGAAACCCACCATGAAGCACTCATCGATCATCGCCTTCTCCATCCTTTCCCTCGGCAGTGCCCTGATGGTCGCTACCGCATGTCGCTCCGACAACGGGTCGAGCAGCGACCACGCAGCCGTCAGCAAGAGCGGCGAGCAAGGCGAAGAGGACGAAGCCGACGAGGGCCATTCCGGGAAGAATGCGAAGTCGGAGAGCCAAGAGCAGGACGAAGAGTCCGCCAAGGAAGAGACGATCACGCTGGCCCAGACGCCCGATGCAGTGCGCGCCTCGCTCGCGAAGATGCCGCCGATGGGCGACGTCAAGAAGGTCGAGCGCATCACGCAAGACGAATCGACGAGCTTCGAGATCGCGTATGAGATGAACGGCGCGAAGTCGTCGGTCACCATGAGCGCGCACGGCGAAGTGATGGAGCTCGAGAAGGCGGCGGGCGATCTGCCGCAGGCGGTGACTCGGGCCATCGCCGAGGAAATGAAGGGGGCCAAGGTCCTGCACGCCGAGTCGGTGCAACTCTCCTTCTACGAGGTCGTCGTCGAGCGCGACGGCAAGAAGCACGAAGTGAAGATCTCCGCCAACGGACACATCATGGGTGGCGAGGAGCGCGACTGACCTTGCGCGGACTTTCCGAGGCCGGTTCAAGGGCCGGCGCTTATCCTGAGAGACGATGAGGGTTCTTATCGTCGAAGACTCCGAGCGGCTTCGCAGCCAGCTCGAGATCGCACTGCGGCGCGCGGGCTACGCCGTCGACACTTCGGCCGACGGATCGGACGGACTGTGGCGTGCCGAGTCCGGCGCGTACGACGTCATCGTCCTCGACCTCATGCTGCCGAAGATGGATGGGCTCACACTGCTCACGCGCTTGCGGGCGACGAACAGCACTTCTCGCGTGCTCATCCTGACGGCCAAGGACTCGGTCGCCGATCGCGTGAACGGCCTTCAGTCCGGCTCGGACGACTACCTCGTCAAGCCGTTCGCCCTCGAAGAATTCCTCGCGCGCGTACAGTCGTTGTGCCGGCGCGGGTACGGCACGGCCAGCGTCGTCGTTTCGCTGGGTGACATCTCGATCGACATCACGCGCAAGCTCGTGCGCCGCGGAACCGAGGCGATCGAGCTGACCAAGCGGGAGTACATGCTGCTCGAGTACTTGGCTTTGCGTCGCGGGGAGTTCGTCAGCCGCAGCGAGATCGAGGAACGCATCTACGACGAGGGCA
Source organism: Planctomycetota bacterium (assembly GCA_038330085.1). Lineage (GTDB taxonomy): Bacteria > Planctomycetota > UBA1135 > UBA1135 > JAEUIA01. The sequence continues at coordinate 3,389 of JBBQNP010000002.1, forward strand.
GCGAACCGCTGTCCAACGCGGTCGACACGGCCGTCAGCCGCCTGCGCAAGAAGCTCGACGTCTCGGGGCGCCCCTCCTGGATCCGCACGCAGCGCGGGCTTGGGTATCGTCTCGACATGGAACCGGCATGAGCTCGATCCGATCGCGCCTCACGTGGGGCCTGGTCGCAACCTTGGCTCCGCTCTTCGTCGCGAGCGGCCTGGCGTTGCACGCGACGGCGAAGCACGACCTGGATCGACGCGAGCGGGATGCGCTCCTGGTCAAGGCGATGGCCGTCGCAGGGGCCGTCGGGTTCGAGGACGCCGTGATCCTGGTGCAGGCTCCGGCTCGCACGTCCTCCGGCTTCGCGCGTGCGAAGCATCCCGACTATTTCTTCGTGCTCGACAAGGACGGACGTGTGCTGACGGCTTCGCCCTCCGCGAAGGATCAGGATTGGCAACCACCGGTTTCCGCACTCGTAGACAGCGGGGCGGTGCGCATCGACCTCCCGCATGGGCGGCCCGGCATGGCGACGATCATGACTCTCGCGGCGGGCACCGATCTCGAGGAAGAGGCGGACGAGGATCCGCGCGTCCACGATCAGCTCGAAGCAGGTCTGCGCATCGTCATCGCCGACGACATCGGGGTGATCCAGGAGGAGATCGCGGGTTTGGACCGCGGCATCGCTGCGATCTTCGGTGTCGCGCTCGCGATTGCATGCGTCGTCGTCGCCGTCGTCCTGCGCAAGCGGCTCGCACCGCTCGATCGCATGGCCGCGCACGCGCAGAGCATCGACGTCGACAACCTCGACCGGCGTTTCGATCGAGGCGCGCTGCCGAACGAGCTCGAACCCATCCGCGATCGACTGAATGACCTGCTCGCACGCCTCCAAGAATCATTCGCGCGCGAATCGCGGTTCAACACGGCTGTCGCACACGAGCTGCGCACGCCGATCGCCGAGCTGCGCACGCTGGCCGAAGTCGCGCAACGTTGGCCGGACGCACAAGATCACGCACGAGTCGTGAAGGACGTGCTGGCCATTTCGGAACGCATGCAGGCTCTTGTCAGCACGCTGCTCCTGCTGCGCCGGGTCGAGACGGGACGCGAGCCGACCGAAGCGCAGTCCGTGCGGATTCCCGAGTTGATTTCAGAGGTGCTGCAACGCCGGCAGGCGATGGCCCTCCAGCGCTCGCTGCATGTCCGCAAGCAGGTGACCGAAGACCTCGTCGTTTCCACGCAACCCGAGATGCTCGAGCTCATCGCCGACAACTGGATCGCGAACGCGTTCGAATACGCCCCCGCGGGATCCACGGTCGACATCGCAGCGCGCCGCGAAGACCTGGATTTCGTGCTCGAAGTCACCAACGACGCTCCGCGCATCGACGCAGCGGACGTGGATCGTCTGTTCGAGCCGTTCTGGCGCAAGGACGATTCGCGCAGCGACGACATGCACAGCGGACTGGGCCTGCCGTTGACGAAGAGCCTCGCGACGGCGCTGGGGTGCAAGGTCTCCGTCTCGCTGCAGAACACTCGCTTGCACATGTGCTTGCGCGGTCCCGCTTGAGTTGCGCGCCGCGATGCGGGGGGAGGATTGTCCGCCACTCGCTCGACACCACCCCGGCGTTCATTTCTTCGCGGGCTCTCCAGGCACGGGGATGGCGATCGAGCCGGTCGCCGCGTCGAGGTCCACTCGTGCGCTGGATGCCGCAAGCCGCGCATCGAGAAGCGCAATGCGCGCCTGCACTTCGTCGCGTCGCGTGAGCGCCAGCTCGGCGTAGTCGACTTCCCCGGCACGGAACAGCAGCTCCGTGCGCTCGCGCAGCGTTCTACGGCGATCCGAGAGATCGTTCGCGTGGTCCGACAGGTACGAGAGAGACGCAGAGAGTTTCTCGAACGACGCGGCGACTTCGTGAGCTACGTCACGCGCCGTACTGCGCAGCGCGGCTGCGGATGCGAGCAGCGCCGCACTCTGCGCGTTTTCCGCGGCCGAGCCGGAATCGAAGATGGCCAAGGCCACGTCGATCGTTGCGACGCCGCGCAGCTCATCGCCTTGTTTGCGCGGACCGGCGCCGACGGTCGGCAGGAACTGCACGCGCTCCGCGGCCAGCTTCAGACGCTCGCGCTCGGCGCGGTATCGAGCCTGCGCCGCGGCGATTTCCTGACGAGAGCTGACAGCGGCAGTCAGGTCGGCTTCCAAATCCGGCGAGGGCGTCGCGTCAGTCAGCGAGTCGGAGAGTTGCAGCTTCACGGGGCGCTCGAAACCGAGGGAGAACGCCAGCTCGAGCTCGAGAGCACGTGCCTGCGCCTCCGCCACCGCACGGTCCGCATGCGACTGCGCGACTTCCGCCTCCGCGCGCTCGAGCTGGATGTGCGCAGCGATGCCGCTCGCCACGAGCTCCTCCACGTCGACGCGCTGATGTTCTGCGACAGCCCCGAGGTCCTGCGCGAGCTGCGCACGCTCGCGCGCGGCGACGAGTTGGTCGTAGGCGTGCGACACGACGGCGGCGAGCCGCATCGCCTCCGCACGCAAGTCGGCCTCGGCTGCCGTCAGCTCCTCTTGCGCCGCCGCCTTGCGACGCTTGCGTGCGAATACGTCCTGGAGTGCCATCGCCAGGCTGAGCGTCGTCTGAAGTTGGCTCGCCGACGCAGCCTGGTTCAAGCCGAAGTCCTCCCAACCGAGCGACAGCGTCGGATTGGGCAACAGACCGGCCTGCTCGAGGCTCGCACGTGCAGCCAGGCGTCTCGCGTTCCACGCTGCCGCCGTCGGAGCGCTGTGCATCGCGAGACCGATGCAGTCCGCGCGCGTGAGCGATTCGAGCGCGTTCTCCTGTGTGTACGCCGGCGCCAACTCCGGTTCCGTGATGTTGGCGTTGCACCCCGCGAGGATGGCGAGGGCGATGACGACCGGCGCGAACCTACGCTGCATCGCGAACCTCCGGCACCAGGTGTCCGCGCGCGAGCACCGCGCAGCCCAACGGCACGACGATCAGCGTGAACGTCGTCGACACGATCAGACCGCCGATCACGGTGATGGCGAGCGGGCGCTGCAGTTGTGAGCCCGCGCCGATTCCCAAGGCCAGCGGCACGAGGCCGGCGATCGCCGCGAACGTCGTCATGAGGATCGGCCGCAAGCGCACGCGCGCAGATTCGAGGATCGCTTCGCGCTCTTCCCGTCCTTCGCGGTGCAGTTGCTGTGCGTACTCGATCATGATGATGCCGTTCTTGACGACGAGCCCGACGAGCATGATCAGGCCCATCCCCGAGCTGATGTTGAGCGCGACCCCCGTGAGCAACAAGGCGTAGAGCCCGCCGAGCTGGCCGAAGGGGAGCGCCAGGAACATCGCGGCCGGCAAGCGCAACGAACGGAACTGCACGACCAGCAGCAGGAACACGAGCCCGCCGCCGAGCGCGAACACGAGCAGCATGTTTTCGAACGCGCTCTTCTGGCTCTGGGCTTGGCCACCGTACTCGACGCGCACGGATGCGTCTCGCTGTAGTGCACCGACGGCTTTCTCGACCGCGCGACTCGCTGAGCCGAGATCGCGGCCCGAAACCGACGCCGTCACGCGCACCATCGGGTTCTGGTTCTCGCGCTCGAGTTCGTTCTCGCTCAGGCTGCGCTCGAAGGTCGCGACGGAGGAAAGCGGCACGAGCTGTGCATCGGCCGTGCCCGGATGACTACGGATGAGCACCCCACCTCCCGCGTCGTCCACGTCGTGATGGAAACGCCAACGGTCCGGGTAGCGCACGCGCACGTCGACGAAGCGATCGCCTTGCTGGATGCGCGTGGCCACGTCGCCGAGCAGTTGCGCGCTCGTCTGCGCGGCGATGTCTTCGGTCGTGAGCCCAGCGCGCGCCGCACGCAACGGATCCGGCCTCCAAGCCAGTTCCGGGCTGCCGAAGGACACGTGGTTCTTCACGTCGACGATGCCGTTGATGCCTTCGAGTGCCTTTTCGACTTCGTCTGCGGCGCGTTGCAACACGGGGTAGTCCGTGCCGAACAGCTTGACCTCGATCGGCGTCGGGTTGCCGGCCAGATCGGCGATCGTGTCCTGCATCACCTGGATGAACTCGACCTCGGCCTGCGGTACTTCCGTCGCGAGACGCTCGCGCAAGCCGTCCATCACTTCGAACACGTCGCGCTCGCGCTCGTGGAAGGGCTTCAAACCGACGAGCATGTCGCCCGTGAACTGTTCGGTCGCGAAGAACCCGAGCTCCGCACCTGTGCGACGCGAGAGCGACGCGACCTCGGGTGTCGCCAGCAAAATGGCTTCGATGCGCCGGCAGTCGGCGTCGGTCTCTTGCAGGCTCGAACCCACCGGCAAGCTGTAGTCGAGGACGAACCCGCCCTCGTCCATCTCCGGGAGGAAGCCCGTCTGCAAGGAGCGGAGGCCGCTGACGCCGAGCAGCACGAGCGCGAGCAACACAAGCGCCGTCAGCCACGGATGAGCAAACGCACGCGTGAGCCGCGCAGCGTAAGCGTCCTGGATGCGAACCATCCAGCGCCGCGGATGCAGCCCTTGTCGGGGTGCGAGGAACGGCGACAGCAGCATCAGCGGCGTGTACACGAGCGACACCGCCATCGACGCCAAGATGCTGATCGCGAGCGCGAGGCTCAGGCTCTGGAAGAACTGTCCGACGACGCCCTCGAGCAGAACGAGCGGCAGGAACACCACGACGGTCGTGAGCGACGAGCCGATGATCGCGCCGAGCACCTCACCCGTGCCGGAAGCGACCGCCTCGAAGAGCTCGCGCTTCGTTCCGTTCGTCGGCAGGGACTCCGCGCGCCGCGCGACGTTCTCCACGACCACGATCGCGTCGTCGATGATCAAACCGATCGCGACAGCGAGGCCGCCCAGGCTCATCAAGTTGAGCGACTCGCCCACCAGCGGGAACACAGCCAACGTGAGCAGCACGGAGATCGGGATCGCGAGCCCGGCCACGAAGGTGATGCGCCAGTTCCCGAGGAAAAGCGCGATCACGATGACCGACAACAGCGCACCGACCGCGATCGCGTCGCGGACGCCCGCTATCGAATCGTCGACGAGACGCGCCTGGTCGTACACGGGCACGAACGCGCCGCCTCCGGGGACCGCGCTGCGTTCTTCGTCGAGGATGTGGGTGACATCCGTCGAGAGCTGCGTGACCTTTCCGCCGTCGCGCAGGAAGACGCTCACGACGACGCCGTCACGGCCGCCGCCCGTCACCACCATCGTGCGCTCGGCCGTGGTCTCGACGAGCGTTCCGAGGTCGGCCAGGCGCACGGGCATGCGGCCTTCACGCGCAACGGCGAGTTCGGAAACCTGATCGGGTGAGGTCAAGCGACCGTCGACGAGCAGTTGGTACTGCAGCCCTTCCGACGACGAGCGACCGACGGCCTCGACGACGTTCGCCGCAGCGAGGGCGTCACGAACCGCCAGGACGTCGACCCCGAATCGATCGAGCAGCACGGGGTCCGCTTCGAACACGAACTCGCGACGATCACCGCTCTGCACGGTGACCATGAACGTGTCGGGCAAGCGCGCGATGCGCGGCTTCAGATGGAGCTCGGCCCATTCCGCGAGGCGTGCTCGTGCCACGGGATCCGAAGCGGCATCGGCCCCGGGCAACACGTTGAAGCTCAACACCGGGAACACGGCCGGCGTCTGCTGCTCGATCGTGAGGCTCGTGTCGGAAGGCAGACCTGCCTGCGCCACGCGCGCGCGAGTGAGCGACAGCGCGGCCTGCATGTCGGCCGACGCGCGGAAGTCGAGCGAGAACTCGGACGCTCCGCGCACCGTCTTCGAGCGCACGCGCACGAGGTCGGGGATCGTGCTCACCGCCTGCTCGATCGGTCGCGTGACGGCGACCATCATCCCGCGCACGGGTTGCTCGCCGCGCTCCACGATGACCGCGATGCGCGGAAAGGCGACGCGCGGGTAGATGCTGCGCGCCGAGGTGAACAACGCTTGCGTGCCGGCCGCGAGGAGCAGCACCAGCAGCACGAACAGCGCGCGCCGATGCGCGAACGCGTGGCGGACGAACCTCATTTTTCGTCGGGGGTCCGCTGCGACGCGGCGTCGACGACGTGCGCGCCGTCGGGGAGGTTGTACCCGCCGTCGGTGATGACGCGGTCGCCGGCGTGGACCAGGCCTTCCACCGCGACGAGCCCCGCATGGTGACCGAGCACCTTCACGCGGACGATCTTGGCAGTGTCGTCGACGCCCGCGAGCACGACGGTCGGCTCGTCGTTGGAGCGCACGACGGCACTCTCCGGCACGAGCGTGACACCCTCGAGCCGGTGCAATTCGATCTCGCCCCTCACCGTCAAACCAGGCGACAGCGGCGGAGCACCGGCTTCAGGCTCGACGAAGACGTCGATCAGACCGCTCGCTGCATCGATCTCCCCGCCCGTTCGCACGACGTGACCCTCTCGAGTCACGCCGCCCGCATCTTCCCATGTCGCGTGCGCGCCCACCGCGACGTCATGATCGACCGCAGCCGACACCGAGAAGCGCACGATGCGCGCGTCGGTCAAGAGCATGCGACCCAACGTCGCACCGGCGTCGAGCTTCTCTCCCGCGCGTGCCGCGACCTGCGTGATGCGTCCGTCCGCCGGCGCGCGCACCTCGGCTTCCGCGACGATGCGCTCGGCGTCGCGCACGTTCGCCTCCGCAGCCGCGCGAGCGGAGGCCAGATTTTCGTGCTGCAACTGCGCGTTGGTCGACTCGAATCCGGCGACGGCCGACTGCGCCAGCTTCTCTTCCGCGCGCGCCTGTTCGGCAGCCTGATTTGCTTCGTCCAGGGCCTTGTCGGACACCAGCCCGTCGGAGTGCAGTTTCCCGAGCCGGGCGAGCTGTGCGTCGGCGAGTGCTCGGGCCGACGTTGCGCGTCTCGCAGCGGCATCGAGCTCGGCTGTCTGGCGCACGCGCCCCGTCTTCTCGAACTCGGAGAGCTGACTGTCTGCCTGCGCGAGCACCGCGCGCGTCTGCGCCAACGTCGCCTCCAACGGTGCTCTCTCGAAGCGCACGAGCACTGCACCGCTCTTCACCGATTCGCCTGCGGAGACGAGAACCTTCTCGACGCGCCCGCTCGCGCGCGAGCTCAACGTTCGTTCCGCATCGGGCGCCGGGGTCACGACGCCCGCCGCGACGACGACGATGGGCAGGTCGCCGCGCGTGACCGGCGTCATCGTGACGCGCACCGACATCTTCGAGGGCTCGATCGCCGGCGCGGCTGCTTCGTCGCCTTGTTCTTGTGCCGCCGCGGAAGGAAAGACGAACGCGCGCACCGACCAGCCGATCGCCAGACCCGCGAGAGCCACGAGCACACCGCCGACGATCGTCCCTGTCTTCTTGTCCGAGCGCACGCGCGGATTCTAGTGGGTGCGGCTCCCTCGCGACATCCGTCATGCCGGCAATGACTGGAACGTGACGACCTCCGCGAAAGAGACCGCGCCCGCACTCGGTATCGAGAGTGCCGGGGTCAGGCTTCCCAGGTGATCAAGCTCTCGCAGCACTTTCGTAGGTCGCACGACATGCATCGCTTCAGAACTCAACCAGCGAGTCACCCTCTCGGCAAGATGCCCCTCGAAGCGGTCGTGACGACGGTCGGCAAACGCAGAACGCCGGGCTCGATGGCCCGGCGCTCGCATTCGCGGCGACCCGACGTCCTCACGACGGTTCGAGTGCCTGCAATTCAGTTGTGCTGACTACTTCTTCGGCGGCTCCTTGCCACCACCCGCGGGTGCGGGCTTCTCGGCGGCCACCGCCGCATCGATCGCGTCGTTCAAGAAGTGCTTCGCATCCTTCTTCTCGCCCTTCGGGTCTTCGTCGGCCGGACCGGAGTAACGCAGGATTCCCTTCGCGTCGATCACGAGCGAGTACGGTGCGGGCTTGCCACCGAACTTCGTCATGAGCGCGCCGTCCTTGTCGGCCACGAGAACCATCTTGCCGTCGAGACCGCGCGACTTCAGCGCCTCCTTCAAGGCTGCGTTGGGATCCTTCACCGTCGGATCGAAGTCCGCCTTGTCGGCGTCGATGGCGATGAACACGACTCCCTTGGCTTCTTGCGTCGTCACCAGCTCGGCGAGGCGCTTGTCGTACGCCATCGAATCAGCCGACTTCGCCGACCAGAACTCGAGCACGACGACCTTGCCGCGCATGTCGGCCAGCTTGTGCGCCTTCGCATCGAGATCGGTCATGCTGATCGCGCCGTCGACCTCCGAACCCACGGCGATCTTCTTGTCCGACTTGGGTTGCTCCTTGGGCTTCTCCTTCGGCTTGTCGGGCGCCTTCGCCTTGGGCTTGTCCGGCGGCTTCGGCTTTTGCTTGGGAGGATCGCCGGCCTTGTTCATGGCCGGTGCGGTCGTCGTCGTCGCGTGCGCGCCGATCGTAGTGACTCCGAGAACGGCTGCGATCATGCAGCTCGGTACGAGGAGACGGTGGATGTTCATGTTTCGGTTCCTTGTCGTGCGGTGACATCGACGCCGAGGATCGATCGGCTTCGACCTGGTTCTGGCCAGGAGCATCAGGCTAGCTCTTCGCGTTCTCGCCGGATGTTCGAAGGCGAAGCAATCCGCGACGACGATCCCGCTTCGAGCGCGCCGCCTACGTCGATATCTCGGCCGCGTGAGGAGAAGTCGGTCATCGTTCGTATCACGCCCGTAAGTCACCCTCGTTCGGAGCCTTCCTCCTCTTCAGGAGTGCGCAAGAAGTCACGGCCGGACCGACAGGCTACGGGCGAGGGCAGGCGGCGGTGTTGCAGGGCTGCGACGGAGGATCGCGAGGCCCACGCCGCATAGGATCAGCGCTGCGGCAATCCCGAGTCGCGCGGTCAGTTGTTCACCCAACAACGCGATCCCGGCGACCGCGACGAGCACGGGGACGAGCAACTGCACCAGCGCGGCGCGCTTGGCGGAGATCGCGGGCAACGCGAGGTACCAGGCGCTGTAACCGAGGCCTGATGCGAGCACGCCCGACGCGAGCGCGAGCACGATGCCGCGCGACGACGCTTGCAGTCCGCTCCTACCGACGAGAAGGCCCGCGAGCGCGAGTGGAACGCTCCAGGCGAAGTTGCCGGCGGTCGTGCGCAGCGGCGACCGACTCGACTTGCCGCGGATCGAGTACGCACCCCAGGCGACACCGGCGAGCGCCATCGACAAGAGTCCGATCGGATCGGCGGTCGCATCACCGCGCGTGGCCAGCACGGCCAGACCGCCCAGCGCGAGCCCGAGCCCGAGCCATTCGCGCGCGCCCAACCTCTCGCCGCGCAGTATCCCCCACCCGATCATCGCGACCTGCACCGCTGCGAACAGCACGAGCGCGCCGACGCCGGCCGAGAGACGCAAGTATGCGAACGAGAACGCGGCCGCGTACACGAACAGCGCGATAGCGGATGCGAAGCTCGCACCGGACCGCTCGCTTCCTTTGCGAGAGTTTGCGCGCGCGAGGATCGCCAGGACGACAGCACCTCCGACCAGCCGCACCGCGGTGAACGACCACGCGTCGATCGCATGTCCGCCCAGCGCCATGCGGCACAGGATCGAGTTGCCGGCGAATCCGATCAGCGCGAGGGCGAGGGCGAGCTTCGTCTTGGAGGACATCGACGCGAGCGTACTACTACAACGAGCGGAGAAGGCTCCGCTTTCGGTGGCCGAAGAATACGGGGAGACGATCTACTAGAGCGAGTCCGATCCAAAAGGTGCATACATGGTTCGTCAAGACTTGAACGCCGTCGCGTTCCCGACACTCGATGCCACGCAGCTTGGCTACTTGGGTGGTTGCTCGCGCACGCGGCTCGTGCGTCACGCCGACGGCGACAGGCTCGTGGAGGCCGGCGACGTCGACTTCAAGTTCTACGTGGTCAAGTTGGGACGCGTCGATGCCGTCGACGACACAGGTGACGAGAGAACGACGCTCGCGGTGCACGGGCCGGGACAGTTCACCGGGGAAGTGACGATGATGACCGGCGGTCCCTCGCTCGTGTCGTTGATGGTGCGCGGCGAGACCGAGGTGTACGAGGTGACGACCGAGGTGTTGCGCGAGATCGTCAACCGCTATCCGGAGCTGGGTGACGAGATCCTGCAGGCGTTCCTCGCGCGCCGGCAAATGCTGACCGAGTCGGAAGACTTCACCGGCGCGCGCGTGATCGGCTCGCAGTACTCGCCCGACACGTCGCGCGTCCGTGACTTCTTGTTCCGCGTGCGCATGCCGTTCCGTTGGCTCGACATCGAATCCGATCCGAAGGTGCGCAAGCTGCTCGAGCTCTTCGGCGCGCGCGAAGAGGACACGCCCGTCGTCGCGTGGGGACAGAAGATCCTGCTCAAAAACCCGACGAACGAGCAGCTCGCCACGGCACTCGGCATCCATCGGCCGCTCAAGCAGAAGGTGTACGACCTCGTCGTCGTCGGCGCCGGGCCGGCGGGCCTCGGTGCGGCGGTGTACGCGGCTTCGGAAGGACTGTCGACGGTCGTGCTCGACAGCATCGGTCCAGGCGGACAAGCGGGCCGCAGCATGCGCATCGAGAACTATCTCGGATTCCCGACCGGCATCACGGGTGCGGAGCTGACCGAGCGTGCTCTCCTGCAGGCGGGCAAGTTCGGCGCGAACGTGTCGGCGCCGGCGACGGTCACGCGCATGACCTTCGAGAACGGCTATCCGCTGTTGCAGCTCGACGACGGCGAGACGCTCGCTCCCAAGTGCGTGCTCATCGCGACGGGGGCCGAGTACCGCCGCTTGGCGGCAGAGGGTTGCGAGCAGTTCGAAGGGCGCGGCGTCTACTACGCGGCCACGATGAACGAGGTCTCGATGTGCCGGGGTTCCGAAGTGATCGTCGTGGGCGGCGGCAACTCCGCCGGACAGGCGGCCGTTTTCCTGTCCGAGCACGCGAGCAAGGTGCACCTCATCGTGCGCGCGAGCGACCTCTACAAGGACATGTCGACCTACCTCGCGCGACGCATCGAGAACACTCCGTCGATCGAAATCCTGCTCGACACGCGCGTGAAGCGCATCACCGGCAGCTCACACGTTGGTTCGGTCGCGGTCGAGAACGTGCGCACGGGCGAGGTGTGGGACTTGAAGACACCGGTGTTGTTCAGCTTCATCGGCGCGATCCCGCGCACGAACTGGTTGCCGGCGGAGGTCGAGCGCGACGAGAAGGACTTCGTGCGAACGGGCCCACAGATCGGACAATCGCCGCACTGGAAGCCGAAGCGTCCGCCGTTGATGCTGGAGACGAGCCACGCCGGAGTGTTCGCGGCAGGCGACGTGCGCTCAGGCTCCGTGAAGCGCGTGGCGTCGGCGGTCGGCGAAGGCGCGATGGCCGTGACGTTCGTGCACGAGTACATGGCCAGCAGCCGCTGATCGTCTGCGCGCGCCGAGGAAGTCAGGCGATCGAATCGACGGCCGCTCGACGGCACATCAGCGCAACTGCAGCGCGTCGATCCCCTCTTCGTTCGCGACGAAGAGGACGTCGGCGCGGACCGACCAGGGTCTTCCGCTCTGCCGGATCTGCTCGCCTTCGACGCTCCCGTCGCGCGCAGCGAGGCACACTAGCGCGCCGCGTGAGGGCGACGCGACCCAGACGTGATCCCCCGAGAGCTTCAGGCCCGGCTCGTCGTGTGACTCGTGTCCGCGATCCACGTCGCGTGTCCAGACGACCGCGCCGGCGTCGATGGCGCACACGCGCCCGTCGTGCGTGAGCGCGAAGACACGACCGCTCTTGGCGTCGACGACGATGCGGCGAACCGACGAACCGGTCGCGGTTTCCCAGCGTGTGCTGCCGTCCTTCGGATCGAGTGCGACGACGCTGCCGTCCGTACGACCGGCGACGAGCAGCATGGTCGTGCTGGCAACGACCGTCCACGCCGGAGGAATCAGCCCGCGCGCACGATTACGGCGCTCCCATGTCGTGGGCCACGTCGCGCTTCCGCTCGACCGCGCGCCCAGATCGACGCAGGTCAGGCACGATTCGGCTCCGCACACGAACAGCGACCCGCCTGCGCTGCCGAGCGCTGCGTTGGGCAGCACGCCGCTCGTCGGCAGATCGGGGAGGACCGACCCGCTCTTGCGCGCGAGCACGTCGATGTGTCCGCCGAGCGTGCGCGCGATGACGTGATCCGCAGCGAAACCCGCCACGAGCACACGTCCCTTCAGCGCGCGCGACCACGCGGGTTCGTTGCGCAGCGCCGGCACGCAGGCCAGCACCGTCTTCCCCGATTCGTCCTGCACGCCGCCGCCGACGGCCATGCCGCCCATGAAGACGGGACCGCCGTCTCCCGTCGGCGCCTTCCACACCAGCACGCCCTGATCGTCGGCGAAGCTGCCGAACTCGCCGGCCTCGGCGGCGAACGGAAGATCGAACGCGGCGGTTTGCTTGCCATCTGCGATCGACAACCAACGCGCGTGCCCCTTCGCGTCCAGCACGAACACTCGTTCGCCGACGACGTCCACGAGCTCGGCCTGCGCGAGCGGGACGTGCCATGTCGGTTGCAACGCGGCCGACGCAATCGTCGACTCGGACTCGGTGAGGGGCGGCGTCGCGATCGTCAACGCGCTCGCCGTGCGCGAGCCTCGTGCCAGCAGCGCTGCCGCACTCAGCGCGGTGACGTACGCGCGATTCGTCTCCGTGTCGGACATGAACGACATCTCGTCCGGGCTCTCGGCCACGATGCTGGCGAAGGTGCCGTCGGGACGTTGAGCCTTGCGCACGCGTGCGAGCACTTGCTCGTCGAACGAACTCGCGACGGCGGGACCGAGCGCGCTGCACGCGAGCGCGCCGAGGAACAGGTGAAACGCCGTGCTCGCGTGTCCGTCGGGAATCGCGTCCACGTTGCGCAGCACGTAGGCACCGGCGCGTGCGCAGCGCGGGTCGTCACCCAGGCCAAGGCTCGACAGCGCGAGCACGGTTCCGCACGTGCGCCCGGCCTCGATGCCCTTCGTGTACGGCCGTCCTCCGTAGGGCATGCCGCCGCTCGTTCCCTGCACGTCGCTCAAGAGAGCGAGCCCGTTCACGATCGACTCCGCGTCGGTTTCGAGGCCGAAACGTCGTGCAAAACCGAGGCTCACGAGCGCGAGGTTCGTCGTCGCGACGAGCGTCGATGGATAGAACGAGAGACCGAAGCTCGCACCGTGATCCCACCCGCCCTCGGCGTTCTGCCGACCGGCGAAACCACGCGCGACCTCGGCGAGGATCTCGGCGCCGCCACGTCCGCGCAGCTCGCGCTCGATGCTGTACAGCCCGGCGAAACCGTCGGTCCAGTTCGCGAAGCCGCCGAACACGCCGCTCTTGTCGCCCAAATGCGAGCGGATGCGTGCGTCGAGCTGCGCCAGCAGCTTTTCGTCCGCTTGTCTGTCGTTGCGGGCGAGCTCGAGCCAGGCGACCAGAGCGTCGACGACGATGCGCTTGCTCGCGTCGTTGGCGTGACCCGCGTCCGTCTTCGTCCAGGCCGTGCTGGTGACGCGCGGCTCGAGCCATTGCAGAGCGTGAGCGGCGAGCGCGTCGTCTGACGGCGGGGACGCCGCGCACGCGAGCAGGACCTCAGCGAACATCAGACCGCGCCGTCTCGCGCATCGAATCGAGGACGCTCTGTGCGTGCTTGTCGGGCGCCTGCGCGTCGAGGTGCAGCTCGTACACGCTGGTCGCACCCTCTTCGCTGCCCAGGTCGCTCGGCTGAACGACACGGGCGTTCGATCCGCCGCCCGCCACGGCGGTGCGTCGGATCTCGCCGAACGGATCGGAGCGCACGACGTCGAAGCGCATTCCGGCGAGCGCGCCCTTCGGATCGATCGTGAAGCGCGCCTCGATGCGCAGGATCTTGGGCATCGCCATCTGCATCATGCCTGCGCCGGACTTGATGAAGCGCGACGGCAGCTCGCAGGCGACGGTCTGTGTTTCGCCTTTGGTTCCGGACCACTCGACCACGGGTTTGTCCGCAGCCGCCGCCATGGATTCGAGAGACTTGGCCACCCCGCCGAGATCGAGCAGCGTCGTCAGGTCGGTGCATGCTTGCGAGACGTCGATCTGTGCGTCGGCGCACGTCGTGCGCACGATCGGCTGGACGCCGTCGTCGAGCAGCGCCATCTCGGGCAGGCGTTTCTTCGACAAGAGGAAGAGCTCGTTCTTCGAAGTGCGCCAGGCGTCGACGTCGCCCTTGAACTTCGGGCCGGATCCGGCTCCGCCCATGACGAACGCCATGTTGCCGTCGCTGTTCTCCGGGGCGTGCTCCGCGACGCTGACCGCGAAGTGCACCGAGTTCGCCTGCGCTGTTTCGCGCAACAAGTGCGTGAGCGCGACGACGTGAGGATCCGCCGCGCGCTGCTCGCCCGCGGGTTTGTCTTGGATGAGCGGAACCAGAAGCAGGAACGGAACGAACATCATGGAAGTCTCCTTGGGGGCGTCAGCGTTCACCGTGCATGGACAGACTCTCTGCGCGAACGCGTGTGCGAGAGCCCGATACGAAAACCAACTCAGCGCGGTGGAACTGCGCGTAGGCCGATGAAGACGCGCGGTTTGCCCACCCCGACCGTGGCGTTCTCGACCGCCGACACGTCGAGCGCGAGGACAGCGGTAGCACCGCTCATGAGCTTCGCATCAACGGACGCGGGATCCACGCCGGCCGATTCGAGCGCGTCGCGAATCTCGGTCAGCGTCGAGTCCGACATCAACTTCGCCGAGTCCGAAGGTCCGATCGCCTTCTCCACCGCCATGCGCAGGTGCATGCCCAAGGCCTCGGCATCGCCGTGCGCACCTTTCTCCAGCGTCGATCCGTGCGCGAGGCTCTCGGCGTCGGACTTGCCAAAATAGAGCGGGATGAGTGCGAGCTCGGGGCTTGCGTCGCCCGCACTGGGTTCGGCTCGTGACGGATCTTGCACGTCGGCCAGCGCGACCTGCGTTCGATCGCCATTCGACGCCGACTCGTGCACGCGCCACGCGGCTGCGCCGGCACCGGCGACGGCCAATGCCGTCAGCGTTGCGACCGCGACCTTCGGCGTGACCACCGCAATGATCCCCGCTGCAGCGGCTTTGATCACGCCCGCCACAACCACGCGATCAGCAGGCGCGAGGAGCATCGCGCACCCGCTCAACCACTCGCGACCGCGACGTCGCTCGAGCTCGAAACGCAACAGCGAAAGCCCACGCTGGATGCGCCAGCGCACCGTGTTCTCGGACACACTTTGCGAGCGCGCGATCTCGACCGACGTCAGGCCTTCGATGTGCGCGCGCAGGATCGTCGTGCGATAGGGCTCGGGCAGCGCGATCACGGCTTCGACGACCAAGCGCTGCATCTCCGCTCGTGCGACGAGGTCGGCCGTCGACGCCACGGACTCGCCGCGCGCGCACGTCATCTCGCGGCTGCGACGCCGCGCTTCCGAACGCCAGTGCTTGTCCGCCAGGTTGCGCAGCACGCGCGCGAGCCACGAGCGCGTCGAGCCCTTCTCGTCACGCTGCGCTTGCGCCTGCGCGAGAGCCGCGACCCAGGCCTCCTGGACCAGATCGTCTGCCGACGACGGATCGGTGAGGAGGCTGCGCGCGATCCGATGGATCCAGCGCGAATCGACCAGGAGCTCGTCGGCCCGCAAGAGTGCGTCGTCGGGTTTCATTGGCGCGAGGGAATACCCACGCATTCCGCATCCGTTGGTGGAATCTCGCTTTCCATTCTGCCACGCCTGCACGGGCACGCCTTGACTTGCACGCTGGGCAAGGTCACGGCGGGCGCGGCAAAGGTGATGCGGCGATCACGACCCCACCGGTCGGCGGCCTACTTGCGCAACACCAAGCTCGCGATGACGGCGGTGAGCTCGGTCGGCTCCACCGGCTTCGACAAGTGCATCTGGTAGCCGGCCCGCAGCGCACGCGTACGGTCTTCGGGGCGGGCGAACGCGCTCAACGCCGCAGCCGGGATGCGGCCGCCCTTCTCGGGAGAGAGCTGACGCACCCGGCGGATCAGCGCATAGCCGTCTTCGCCCGGCATGCCGATGTCGCTGATCAAGATGTCGGGCTGCTCGCGTTGCAGGATCTCGAAGCCTTCGCGCGCGGAATCGGCGAGCAGCACGCGTGCACCGCAGTCTTCGAGCACGCGCTTCAGCAGGTTGCGCGCATCCGGCTCGTCGTCGATCGCGAGCACCGTGATGCCTTGCAGCGAAGGATGATCGAGCTGGCTCGCGGCCGTCGCGCCGGCGCGCGGGTGCTCGCGCGACCTCTCCGACGACGATTCGGCGACGGGGATCACCGGCAGCTCGATGCAGAACGTCGCGCCCTTGCCGGTGCCCGCGCTGTCGGCGCGCACGGTGCCGCCGTGCAGCTCGACCAGGCTCTTGACGATCGAGAGCCCGAGGCCGAGGCCGCCGAAGTTACGTGTCGTCGAAGCGTCGGCCTGCCGGAAGCGCTCGAACACGTGCGGCAGGAACTCGGGCGCGATGCCGCTGCCGCTGTCGACGATCGTGAACTCGACGTGGCTGTTCACGCGCGCGAGCGTCACGTGGACGCGGCCACTCTTCGGCGTGAACTTGATCGCGTTCGAAAGCAGGTTCCAGAAGCACTGTTGCAAGCGGCTCGGATCGCCCAATACCGGACCGGCATGCGGATCGAGCACGATCTGCAGTCGGATGTCCTTCGACTCGGCGGAGTGGCGTACGGAGGCGAGTGCGGCGCCCACGACCTCTTGGATGTCGACGCGCTGCACGTCGAGGCGCACCTTGCCCGAGATGATCCGGCTCATGTCGAGCAGGTCCTCGATCAGCTGCGCTTGCACCTTCGCGTTGCGGTCGATGACCGTCAGGCCTTCCAGCAGGTCGGGATCGGAGTGACCGCGCATGCGCAACACCTGCGACCAGCCGACGATCGCGTTCAGCGGCGTGCGCAGTTCGTGCGACAGCGTCGCGAGGAACTCGTCCTTCATCAGGCTCACACGTTCGGCCTCCGCGCGCGCGCTGCGCTCCGCGTCGAGGAGCTCCTGTCGCTCCTCGGCGGCTTGCTTCACACGCTCGTACAAGCGCGCATTGTCGATTGCGACCGCGGCCTGAGCAGCGATGCCCGAGACCGTACGCTCGATGCGCTCGGTGAACACGCCCGGCGTCGAATGACCAAAGAAAAGAGCGCCGATCACGTCGCCCGTGCGCGACACGACGGGCACGGCGAGGTAGCTGCGCACCGGCAGGTGACCGCGCGGCATGCCGTGATGAGGAGCCCACTTCCCGTACCGCTCGTCGGCCAGCACGTCGTCGATGCGCAGGGATCCCTTGCCCTCGTACGTCGGCGCGAAGAGCGGCGTGGCGCGTGGCATGCCGATCTTCTCGAACGCTGAACGATCGGCCCCCGACAGCGTGTAGAGCAGGAACGAGTCGCCATCCTTGTCCGTCACGTTTTGGAAGTACGCGCCGAACTCCGCGCCAGAGAGCGCCGTCGTCGAATCGGTGACTGACTGCACGAGCATCTGCAGGTCGAGGTCGGCGGCAATGGATTTGCCCGTCTCGTTGAGCAGGTTCAGCAGCCGCGTTTCCTCCGACAAGGCCTCGCGTGCACGCTTGACCTCGTCCACGTCGGTGTTCGTTCCGAACCAGCGCACGATCCTGCCGTCGGAGTCGCGGATCGGCCGTATGCGCGTGAGGAACCAACGGAACTTCCCATCGATCCCCCGCAGCGGGAACTCCATCTCGAAGGGGACGCCCTCGCGCAAAGACTTGGTCCACTCTTCGATCACCCGCGGCAACACCTCGGGATCGTGCACCGACTTCCAGCCCCAGCCCTGCATCTCCTCGAGCGTGGTGCCGGTGTACTCGTACCACCCGAGGTTGTACCACTGGATGTTGCCTTGGGCGTCCGCGACCCACGCGAGCTGCGGAATGGAGTCGGCGAGCGCGCGGAACTCTTCTTCGCTGCGCCGCAGCTCGGCCTCCGCGCGCTTGCGATCCGTGATGTCGCGCGCGACCTTCGATGCGCCGACGATCTTGCCGGTGGAGTCCCGGATGGGCGACACCGTCAACGAGACGTCGATGCGGCGACCTTCCTTCGTGACGCGCACGGTCTCGTAGTGATCGACGCGCTCGCCCCGTCGCTGGCGCGCGAGGATCCCGTCTTCTTCGACGTGGAGCTCCGGCGGAATGAGGCGCTTCACCGACGTGCCGATCATCTCGTCCGGGCCGTATCCGAAGATGCGCTGGGCCCCGGAGTTCCACGTGCGCACGGTGCCGTCCAGGTCCTTGCTGATGATCGCGTCGTCGGATGACTCGACGACCGCGGCCATGCGCTGCTGCAGGAGCTCGAGCCGCTTGCGCTCGGTGACTTCCTGAACGACGCCGATCATGCCGACCGCCGTCCCGTCAGCGGCGTAGATGCCGCAGCCCCTGGCCGCGATCCACGTCGCGTCACCAGCATCACGAGCCTTGGGATCCACGCGGTACTCGACATCGTAGTCGGAGCGGTCGCGCAACGACTGCTCGACGGCAGCTTGAGTGCGATCCCGGTCGTCGGGATGCAGGCGATCTCTCAACTCCGCCCACGTCGTCGGCGAACCCGGTACCAAGCCGAAGCACTCTGCAGCGCGCGGGCCCAACGTCACCACGTCCGTTGCGGCAACCCAAGACCAGTCCCCGAGTCGGCCCGCCGAAAGCGCGAGCTCGAGACGTTTCGCGCTCTCGCGCTCGCGCTCCTCCGAACGCTTACGCTGGGAGATGTCCTCGATGACGGCGATGAAGCGCTCGGACTGGCCGAGTGCCGAGCGGATCATCGACACCGTCGTCAGGCTCCAGACGAGCGTGCCGTCCTTGTGCAAGTAGCGGTTTTCGAGCGTGAAATCAGTGATCTCCCCCCGCATCAGCCGCTCTACGTGCGCCCGCGTGACGGCCCTGTCGTCCTCGTAGGTGACGTCGAAGAACACGCGCGCACACAACTCCGGCGCAGACCAGCCCAGGATCCGTTCCAGCCGACGATTGACCTGCGTGAAGCGACCGTCGAGGTTCGCGAGCGCCATCCCCACCGCAGCTTGTTCGAACGTCGCGCGGACGCGCTGTTCGCTGTCCCGCAACGCTGCTTGCGCTCGCTCGTGCGTCGAGACGTCGATGAAGTAGCCGACGACGCCTTGCCTTCCATCGGGCAGCGTCAACCGGTGGATCTCCCAGTCGTAGTGTTCCTCGACGCCGGTGTCTCGTCGACGCGCACTGAAGCCGGTGGTCCTGGAGGACTCGCCGCTCTCCAGCGTGCGCCGGAACCGCGCGACGATCTCGTCCGCGACGGGCGCGGGCCACAGGTGCGACATGACATCGGACAAATCTCGGCCGATCACGGGCTCGACGTGCGCGAGCATCGGCTGCGCGCTCGGGTTCGCTTGCCTCAAGCGCATGTTCGAATCGACGAGCAGGATGCAGACGGGCGAGTAGTGGATGATCGCCGAGAACTGCGCGTGGCTCGAGCGCAGCGCGGCCTCGTGGAACTTGCGCTCGGTGACGTCGCGGAAGCTCCAAACGCGGCCGACGATCTCGTCGTCGACGACCTGCACCGTCGAAGAACGCTCGATCACACGACCGTCGGTGAGATCGATCTGGTCGAAGCTGTCGAGCGCGGAACCCTCGATCTCGGCCAGCCGCGCGAGAAAGCGCGGCGCGTCATCGGTGAGGTGTGCGCGCGTCTCCCACAGCGGTGTTCGGTCCAGCGCAGAGAGCTTCTCGTGACTGACGCCCCATATCTGCAGGAGCTTGTCGTTGTGGTCGACGAACTCTCCGTTCGGACCCGTGACCAAGATGGCGTCTGTCGTCGATTCGAGCGTTGCGCGCAACGTGGACACCGATCGTGCGAGCTCCTTCGCGCGGGCCTCGAGCGCTTCCTTGGCCTGGACGAGTTCCTCCTCCGCGCGCTGCCGCGCCTGCAGGATGCTCGTGACGTTCTGCAGCGCCGTGGAACGCAGGCGTTCCTCTTCGTCCGTCGGCCCCTTCATCAGCCAGTTCCGAGCGAGTTGGACGCTCCGAGCGATTCCGAAGCCAGTCGCGTGCCTTCGACGCGCGCGCGGATCTTCTGGAAGGCCTTGTCGCGCGTCGTCGACGTGTCGTCGCAGAACGGCGAGAACCCGCAGTCGTCTGTCGTGCCCAAGCGGTCGAGCGGGATGTACTCCGCGGCTTCGATCACGCGCTCGCGGATCTCTTCGGGCGACTCGACGCGCGGATCGATCGGGGCCACGACGCCGACGAAGACGTGCTGATCGGGCTTGCGGTGCTCGCGGATGATTTCGAGCACGCGCGTGCGGTCTCTCTCACCGGCGAGCGCGACGTAGAAGTTGCCGGCCTTGAGCTCGAACAGGCTCGGCAGGAGGTCCGCGTAGTCGACGTCGGCGCTGTGCGTCGAATCCATGTCGCCGCCGGGACAGGTGTGCACGCCGATCGACATGCGTTCCGCCGCGGTGAAGCTCGCGAGCCCGAGGTTGTTCAGGTCGATGAAGCTGTGCAGCAGGTTGCCGGTCGGGTCGATCTTGACCGCCAGACGCGCTTCCGTGAAGTCGATCTGCACCTTGCAAGCACCCTTCGCGAGGCATGCACGCACTTCGGAGACGTGCTCGCTCAACAGGTCCTCGATGAACTGCTCGCGCGAGTAATCAGGAATCGGCTCGGCGGGATACATGAGGCTCAGCGCTGAGGGCGAGATCACAGCTTGCTTGATGGGACGGTGCGCGTAACGCCTCGCGACGTCGAGGTGAGCGTCGGCGCGGTTGCGATACCGGAACGGACCTGCGGTGAGACGCGGCATTCGGCGCACGTGGCCGGCCGTGAACGGGATCTGGAAACCGTCCGGTGCCGTGTTCGCGAGACCGTGGACGGCGTACGTCCAGAAGTTGTGGTACTTCCACTGCTCGCCGTCGGTGATCACCGGCGAGCCGGTCGCTTCGAAGCGTTCGATCGTGTCACGGACAGCCGCTTCGTAGAGTGCGTCGAGCTTGGGATCGTTGCCGTCGGTGGCCGCTGCGGCGCGGATCAACTCGACCGGGCGCGGGATGCTCCCAATCGGTTCGGTGGGAATCGCCATGGCATCCAGGATAGCGTGCGCAGTCCGTGCCGCCGACGAAGTTGGGCCCCCGCCGCCGCCTTGGGGCACGCGGATCGTGGCTCATGCGTCCGCCCGTTACGCTCAGGGTGAATGCGGCCGGTCGGGGATGCGCCCCAGCCGCCCTTGCACCTCGAAAAGACCGCGCGAAGTCGTGCTCGACCTGGAGTCGTCGCCATGCCCATCCGTCCCATCCAACGCATCTCCCAGTCGCAACCCACGCTCGAAGGCGCCGGTGTGCGGCTTCGCCGCGCGTTCGGCTTCGGCACGACGAACGAGTTCGATCCGTTCCTCCTGCTCGACGACTTCCGCAACGAACGGCCGGAGGACTACGAAGCGGGCTTTCCGTGGCACCCGCACCGCGGCATGGAGACGATCACGTACGTGCTCGCCGGGAGCGTCGAGCACATGGACAGCCTGGGCAACCGCGGTGCGATGGGACCGGGCGACGTGCAGTTGATGACTGCCGGCAGCGGCATCTTGCACCAGGAGATGCCGAAGGGCGACGCGCGCGGTCGCATGCACGGCTTCCAGCTGTGGGCCAACTTGCCGAGCAAGCACAAGATGACGGAGCCGCGCTATCAGGACATTCCGGCGCGCGACATTCCGGAGGTGACGGAAGACGACGGCACGCGCGCGCGCGTCATCTGCGGCGAGTTTTGGGGCGCGAAGGGGCCGGTCGAGGGCGTCGCCGCGAACCCGCGCTATCTCGACGTGTCCGTTCCGCCGCGCGTGAAGCGCACGCTGCCGATCGAAACGACGCGTCATGCGTTCGCGTACGTGTTCGAAGGCAGCGGGACGTTTCGGGATGCGTCCGAGCCTTCTGCCTTGAAGGGCTCCGTGAAGACGGAGCGTGCGGGCGATCACGGACGGATGGACGATGCGACGAACCGCTCGCTGGTGCTGTTCGGCAACGGCGACGAGATCGTCGTGCAGGCAGGTGATGAAGGGATGCGGTTCTTGTTGGTGTCGGGCGAGCCGATCGCGGAACCGGTCGCGTGGCAGGGTCCGATCGTGATGAACACGCAGGAGGAGTTGGCGCGCGCGTTCGCGGAGTTGCAGTCGGGCACGTTCATTCGACAGCGCTGACCGTCGTCGAAAAGCGGAGCATTCCGACGACCGTCAGGCCGGCAATTCGATCTTGAACAGCTTCGCGGCGGTGCGCCAGCCGATGCTCTCGCGCTGCTCGGGCGTCAGCTCCAGGCTTTCGAAGAACTTCACGTACGGTCCCATGCGCACGAGCGGCCAGTCGCTGCCGAACATGAGCTGACGACCGGGATCGCCCATGTACATGATCATGTCCTTCACGCGCTGCACCATGTAACGCTCGAACTCGTAGGTGAAATCGCCGAGCGTCAGCCCCGACATGTCCGCGTACACGTTATCGTTCTTGTAGAGCACCTCGGCCGTGTCCTGGAACCACGGACTTCCCAGGTGGCAGATCACGAACCTCACGTCGGGATAATCGACCGCCAGATCGTCGACCAGCAGCGGATGCGCGTGACGCACCTTGGCGGTCTTGCTGTAGGTGTCGCCCGCGTGGACCATCACGGGAACGCCGTGCTTTGCCGCGATGCGCATCACCGTCTCGAGCGACGGATCGTTGATCGCGTAGTTCTCGTAGCCCGGATAGAGCTTGATCCCCTTCACGCGGCCGGCGGCGATGCGCTGCTCCATCGTGAACAGATCCGTGCGCTTCTCGCCGCGCCAGCACAAACCCTCGACCACCGTCGTGCGCGGATCCTGGTGCAGGATGTCGAGCACTTCCTCGATGCTCGGCCGATCGACGTCTACTTTGTAGGACGTGATGACGACGGCGTGGTCGATGCCGTGCTGCGCCATCTTGTCGAAGAGCTCCTGGACGTTCTCCTTCGTCGGACGCCGCTCGCTCTCGTGGTAGTTGTTGAGGTGGACGTGGCAGTCGATCAACATCGGGCGTTTTCCATTCGTCGAAGCGCTGTGAACGGCGCACGAGGATTCTGCGATCTGGCCCTGCTCGGCTGCAAGCAGGGCCAGAGTTCATTTCGAGGAGCGAACCGTAGGTGAAGCTCGCGCTTCGACATATCCTGGCTGGGTGGCGAACGAACAAGACAGGCGGAATGAAGACATCGTGCGCGGGCCCGAAGCGCGCATCGTCGAGGGGGTCGCCGGCATTCGGCTCGAGGACTTCGAGAACAAGATCCGCGTGCGTCCGCTCACGATCGACGACTTCGACGCTCTGATCGAGATGCAGACGGCCAGCTTTCCCGGCATGCAGACGTGGCACCGGGAACAGATCGAGAGCCAGATGCGCGTATTCCCTGCCGGGCAACTGTGCATCGAATACCGCGGCGAAATCGTCGCTTCGGCGAGCAGCCTGATCGTCGACTTCGACGAGTACTCCGACTGGCACAACTGGCGCGAGATCTCGTCGGGCGGAACGATCGCCAACCACGATCCCGAGGGCGACACGCTCTACGGCATCGAGATCATGGTGCATCCGGAATTCCGGGGCTTGAAGCTCGCGCGCCGCCTCTACGAAGCGCGCAAGAACCTCGCGCGTCGCTTCAACCTGGCACGCATCATCATCGGCGGCCGCATCCCGGGATACGGCAAGAACGCAGAGGAAATGAGCGCGCGCGACTACGTCGAGAAGGTGATGAAGCGCGGCATGTACGACCCCGTCTTGACGACGCAGCTCGCCAACGGCTTCGTGCTCAAGCGCCTGATCCCCGACTACATGCCGACCGATCTCGAATCGCGCGGCTATGCAACGTTCCTCGAGTGGACGAACTTCGACTACGTCCCCGATCCCAAGCGCACGTTGCAGGCCGTCGCGCTCGTGCGCATCTGCGCCGTGCAGTACCAGATGCGCCTGATCCACAGCTTCGAGGAGTTCGCGACGCAGTGCGAGTACTTCGTCGACACCGCGTCGGAGAAGCGCTCGGACTTCGTCGTGTTTCCCGAACTCCTCACGACACAGCTCCTCTCCTTCATCAAGGCGTCAGCCCCCAGCGAATCGGTTCGTCGTCTCGACGAGATCACGCCGCGCTACCTCGAGCTCTTCTCACGCCTCTCCATCAAGCACAACGTCAACATCATCGGCGGTTCGCAGTTCAGCGTGGAGAACGGTGAGCTGCACAACGTGTCGTACCTCTTCCGCCGCGACGGCACGATCGGCAAGCAGTACAAGCTCCACGTCACGCCCAGCGAGCGTCGTTGGTGGGGCGTGCAACCCGGGAACACGCTCGAAGTGTTCGACACGGACCGCGGCAAGATCGCGATCCTCATCTGCTACGACATCGAGTTTCCCGAGATCGCGCGCATCGCGGTGGGCAAGGGCGCGCAGATCCTGTTCGTGCCGTTCAACACCGAGGATCGCGAGGGCTACCTGCGCGTGCGCTACTGCGCACAGGCACGCTGCGTCGAGAACCACGTGTACGTCGCGATCTCCGGTTGCGTCGGGAACCTGCCCTTCGTCGACAACGCCGACGTGCACTACGGTCAGTCGGGCATCTTCACGCCGTCCGACGTCTCGTTCGCGCGCGACGGCATCGCGGCGGAGTGCACGCCGAACATCGAGACGCTCGTGATCCACGACGTCGACGTCGAGCTCCTGCGTCGCCGCAAGATGCGCGGGACCGTGCAGAACTGGGAGGACCGTCGCACGGACCTCTACCGCGTGAACTACAACGAAGGTCCTGGAACGCCCGAGCGCCAGGTCTGATCGTCAACGATCCGCGTCACCGTCGACCGGGTCGCGGCGACCGCCGGACTGCAGCGCGCTCAACAGCTCCGGAGCGAGGTGCAGGTCGAGCTGCGGGAACGCGAACGAGATCTCGGCCTGCTTGAACGCGCTCCAGATCGCCTCGTTGAGCTGTGAGATGAGCTGGCGCGAGCGCCACGGGTCCTCGATCCAGATCGAGACCTCGAAGTTGACCGAGCTCGCTCCGAAATCGGTCATCAGCACGCGCGGGTCCTTCGAGGCCTCCCTGGCCGCGAAGTTACGCGCTGTGGTCTCGAGCACCTTGCGCACGTGTGCCATGTCGGACGAATAGGCGACGCCGACGACGGTGCGCACCCTGTAGAGCGAATCGCGCAGCGTGTAGTTCTTCACCGTCGACGTGACGAGCAGCGAGTTCGGGATGATCACGTCCTCGTCGTCGCGCGTGCGCGCGATCGTCGCGCGAATGCCCATCTTCACGACGCGCACCACGCGACCTTCGACCTCGAGCACGTCCTCGGGCGTGATCGAGCGTTCGACCATCAGGATGACGCCCGACACGAAGTTCTCGGACAGGTTCTGCAGCGCGAAGCCGATCACGACCGCGAACACAGCTCCCGCGGCGAACAGCGAAGTCAGCGTCAGGCCGACCAGGTTCAGCCCCACGAAGAGGCCGACGATCATGATCAGGTAGTGGACGAGGCGTTTGATGACCGCCTGTCCGCCGTGATCGGTGACGGAGCGCCGCTGGAAAGCCCGCGTGAGGGCGCTCTGCACGATCTTCGAAACCACCCACGCCGCGATGACGACCGCGACGATCACGATCACGTCGCCGACGGTCACCTTGTGGAAGATCTGCGCGTACCAGAACTTCTCCCACCAGCCTTCGGCTACACGAGCCGCGGCGGCTGCGTCGGAAGCCAGCGGTCCCTGAGTCGTGTCCTGCATCACTGCGCGGGATTGTCACACACGCGCCTCGTACCGCGAAGCAATGAACGAAGAGCGGGCCCGCATACCGGCGATGAAGCTCGGCATCCGGGCCCGCTGCACACTCAGGTTCGCAGCTGAGGTCCTGCGAACGTGAGGTCCTGGTCAGTGCGGCGCCGGCAGGATCTCGAACAGGGTGTTGTCACCGTGCTGTTGCGTGTAGAAGACGCGCCAACCTCCGGTGAACGGCGTCGGGATCTGGGCGCCCAGGATCCCGCGGCGGCGCGCATCGCCGTCGGAGATGTGAATGCCCGTGATCTCGTTGTCACCGTCGTTCTGGAAGCCGTTGCCGCTGATGCCGCCGAGCCCCGAGTCGATCGCGGCCGTGGCGTCGCGACCCTGAGCGAGCAAACGGACGGGCGCGGGCGTCAAGACGTTGCCGTAGTCGGAGGTCGTGTCGTAGACGAACGCCGAGTCGAGCGCGTTGTGTTGCCCGTGCAGCGAATCACCGCGGTCCTCGACGGCGACCAATTGCGTCGCGCTCCAGAACGCGAGGTTGTCGAACCCGGTGTGGTCGATGTCGCTGCGGTAGAAGATCGACAGCGTGCCATCCGCCACAGGGGAGCCGACCGTCTTCGTCCACACGAAGAGTCCGCCGAAACCGCCGTAGGCCGCGCCCGCTTCCGTGCTGGCGTTCGTGTCGCCGGTCTCGGTGAAGTAGAACTCGCCGAAGAGGCTTCCCGGGCGGAATGCGCCGTTCTCCGGACGCTTGAACGGCGTCGCATTCGCCAGCTTCGCGGCCGCATTGGCGACGAACGGCAGCGTGCCGTCGATGTGCGTGTCGTGCACGGTCACCCAATGCGTCGCGAACGTCAGGCCGTACGTGTGGAGGTCGAGCACGTCCTGCGAGAGGATGTCGGCGTCCGCCTGCCCGGCATGGAACACGATCGGCTGACCCGGATGCGCGATCGAGATCACCTGCAGTGCCTGCAGCTTCCCGCCGCTCGTCAGGTGGGTGACGTCGTCCGGAATGTAGCGGTAGATGAAGCTGTTCGGCTGCTTCGCGTGGCTGTTCACCGCGCCCGCAGGCCCACCGATGTCCTCGACGATGTAGAGGTTGCCGTCCGAGTCGTTTTGAATGCCTTCGTACCCGCCGCGACCGAGGTAGCCGGAGATGTCCTGCACGACGGGCGGATAGGAAAAGCTCGCCTGCCACACGCCGCCGGAGGTGCCGTTTTCCGCAGTGAAAAGCAGCTGGCGGCAGAAAGGATCGAACGTCGAACCGTCGAACACGGGCAGCTTGTTGCCGAAAGTGTCCTGCGTCGCGAAGAGCGTGATGCGGTGCGCGGCGTCGGCGTCCAGGTTGACGCGCGTGATGTAGCCGGCCTTGTTGCCGCTCATCGGATCGGTGTATCCGTTCTCGTGACCCTGGAAGACGAAGTGCGTGCCGTAGTCGTAGACCGCGTCCGGACCGGTCTGGCCGGGGAGGATGAGATACGTGTTCTTGTCGGGCTCCGTCTTCGTCGCCTCGATGACCGAGCCGGGCATCTGCACCGCGCCGGGAGCGGGAGTCTGCGGCCCGTTGCCGTCGTATCCGTAGAAGGGAATGTCGACCGTCGGGTTCTCGAGCGGGGACGAGCCCCTCACGATCGCGTACTCGATCAACTCAGGCGAGAGCACGTTGGGCACGGCGTTCCCGGTTGTCTTGGGGTTCGCGTGCGCGACTCCGGCAAACGTGTTGCCGCTCGCCTGTGCGGCCTGGGGGATTGCCAACGCCGCGGTCGTCACGGCGACGCCGAAGCAGAGTTTCCTGCCTGAGATCATGTTGTCGTTTCCTTGGATACGAGGGGAGTCTGGACGGTCATCGATGCGCGACCGCACGAAGTGCACCGGTCG
Organism: Planctomycetota bacterium; assembly: GCA_038330085.1. Classification (GTDB taxonomy): domain Bacteria; phylum Planctomycetota; class UBA1135; order UBA1135; genus JAEUIA01. Next base: position 30,900 of record JBBQNP010000002.1, read on the forward strand.
ATCGACTGCGCGCGCAACGTAGGCGCGGCGCATTGCCGTCGCGTGAACTTGCACGCAAGCGTCGGTGTAGATTTGCACGCGCGCTCTTTGCCCCATCCTTTCGCCGGGTTCATCCGCGGGTGCTACGTGCGCGCGTGAATGGGTGACGCTTGGTTGCGGGCGTGAATTTCGGGCGTGAAGTTCGTGAGCGATTCCAGCGGGTGAATTGAGAGCGCGAACGTGGCGTGCGAACTTGGCGCGACACCCGTGAGGAAGTCCACGCGCGAGGTCATGGCGCAGAGTGAGTACGTGAGCTCGATGGCCAAGTCGCGGCGAGTGCGGACTCGGATCCCGAATCGAAGCGAGGTGCGATCGGGAGTGCGCTCGCCATTCTGGAACCAGAGGGTGGTGCAGCCTCGGTCGGAACTCCGTGAGGGTCGCGCCCGGCCGTGTCCGACCCCGGCTATCGGTACGGCCGTCGACAGGGCCTGGCTCGGCCGCCCACCTTGGAATGCCACGTCGAAAGACCAGCCCCTCCCGGATCTCGCTGCGGGCCTACCCCTCCATGCTGTTCAGAAAGCCCGCTCAAATTTCAGTTGACTGATCGGTCAAGTCGAGTACTCTCTGACTGAACCATGGGCCGCACCTCCGACACGCGCGAAAAGCTCCTCGCCGCTTCGATCGAGCTCATCTCGGCCCAGAGCTACGGCTCGGTCAGCGTCGACGACATCTGCGAGAAGGCCGGCGTCAAGAAGGGCAGCTTCTACCACTTCTTCCCCTCGAAGGAGGACCTCGCGGTCGACGCCTACGAGGCGTACTGGCAGGCCGAAGTCCAGCCCTGGTACGAGCAGACCTTCCGCCCCGACGTGGCTCCCCGCGACCGCATCGCTGCTTGGTGCGACGACAACTACCGCGAGCAAAAAGCGACGTTCGAGGCCAAAGGACATGTACCTGGCTGTCCTTTCTGCTCCATCGCCGCCGAGATGGGCACCCAGAGCGAACGCCTCCGGCTGAAGAGCGAGGAGATCCTCGGGCGCAGCTTGTTCCACATCGAGCGTACCTTGCGCGACGGTCAACGCGACGGGTCGATGCCCGGCGTGACCGACCCCGCAGCACAGGCGCGGGCGATCGTGACCTTCGGCTTCGGCGCGATGCTGCAGGCCAAAGTGCGCAACGATCCGGAGGTCCTGCGCGACCTCAAACAACAGGTCCTCTCCCTTCTCGGAGCGACCGTTCCGGTCTGACTGACCCTGCCACCTGAGGCCTGCGGTCTGCAAACACTTCGTTAGACGACCAGTCCACTATTCATCGAACCTTCGCACCATCTTGCCATGAAGCTCATCCCCGTTTCGATCGCCGTTGTCCTCCTCGGTCTGGCCGCATTGCCCTTCGTCTTCGCCGCCTGCAGCGAAGCGACGGCTCAGCCCGATTCCGCGGCGTCCGCGCCGCCTGCCCCGACCGTCACCGTCGCGCCCGTCATCGAGCGTGAGATCTCGGAGTACTCCGAGTTCACCGGCCGCATCGAGGCGATCGACGACGTCGAAGTGCGCGCGCGCGTGAGCGGCCACCTCGAGGCCGTGCACTTCGAGTCCGGACAGCTCGTCAAGAAGGGCGACGTGCTCTTCACGATCGATCCGCGCTGGCACAAGGCTGCGCTCGCCGCGACCGACGCAGCGGTCGCGCAGGCGCGTGTGCGCCTCGACAACGCGGCGCGCGAGTCGAAGCGTGCGACGGAACTGCGCGAGAGCCAGGCGATCTCGGGCGAGGAAGCCGATACGCGCCTGTCTCGGCTGGCCGAGGCGAAGGCCGGTGTGCTCGCGGCGGAAGCAGCGCGCGACACGAGTGCTCTCGACCTCGAGTTCACCACCGTGCGCGCGCCGGTCGACGGCCGCGTCGGTCGTGCGCTCGTGACGCCCGGCAACTTCGTCAGCGGCGTGCCGGCGGCGAACACGGTGCTCACGACGATCGTGTCCGTGGATCCGGTGTTCGTGTACGCCGACGTCGACGAGGGCTCGCTGCTCGTTCTCGACCGTCTGATGCGCGAGCGCGCGCTGCCCCTCGACGAGCAAGGTCGCGTGCGCGTCGAGGTCGGTCTGTCCGACGAAGATGGCTATCCGCACGCCGGCGTGATCGAGTCGCTCGGCAACCGCCTCGACGAGGGCACGGGCACGATCCTCCTGCGCGCGATCGTGCCCAATGCGGACAGGACGCTCGTCCCGGGATTGTTCGCGCGCTTGCGCGTGCCGAGCACTTCGGTGCGCAAGACGCCGCTCGTTCCGGAGCAGGCGATCGGCACGGACCAGTCGCAGAAGTTCGTGCTCGTGCTCGGAGACGACCAGACGGTGCAGTACCGCGCCGTGAAGCTCGGTCCCGCGCTCGAAGGCCAGCGCATGGTGCGCGAGGGCCTCCACGCCGGCGAGGAGATCGTCGTGAACGGTCTGCAGCGCGTTCGTCCGGGCGTGAAGGTCACGGCCGAGCGCGAGCCGACCAAGACGGCCTCAGCGGAGCACTGAGCGCACGTCACCCAGAGTCGGCGTCGCAGACCCAAGTAGCCGAGGGTCCGGCGTCACAGACCCACGTAGCCGAGGGTCCACCGTCGCGGACCGACGCGCCGACCTCACAACTCTCATCCAGCCTCGCGAGCCCACACCGCTCGCCGTGCGCTGCTGATTTCGCATCTCGAGTACTCACAGCAAATTCCACACACCTGATTCCACATCCAGTCCCGTCATGAACTTCTCGCACTTCTTCATCAAGCGTCCCGTCTTCGCCGGCGTGTTGAGCTTCGTCATCCTGCTGATCGGGGTGCTCGCGATGCGCGGCCTGCCGATCAGCGAATACCCCGAGGTCGTTCCGCCGACGGTGATCGTGCGCGCGATCTACCCCGGCGCCAACCCGAAGACGATCTCGGAGACGGTCGCGGCGCCGCTCGAGCAGGTCATCAACGGCGTCGAGCACTCGCTTTACATGACGTCGCAGGCGACGAGCGACGGCGTGATGACGCTGACGATCACGTTCGCGCTCGGCACGAACCCCGACGACGCGCAGGTGCAGGTGCAGAACCGCGTGTCGCAGGCTCTGCCCAAGCTGCCCGAAGAAGTGAGACGCCTCGGCGTGACGACCCTCAAGTCGTCGCCCGACCTGACGATGGTCGTGCACTTGTTCTCACCCGACAACCGCTACGACGACGTGTACGTGCGCAACTACGCGTCGCTGCAGGTGAAGGACGTGCTCGCGCGCCTGCCCGGTGTCGGCGACGTGCAGTTGTTCGGCAGCGGCGACTACGCGATGCGCGTGTGGCTGGACCCGGACAAGATCGCGGCGCGCGGGCTGACGGCGAGCGACGTCGTCGCGGCGATCCGCGAGCAGAACGTGCAGGTCGCGGCCGGCGGGATCGGCCAGCCGCCGCTCGCGTCACCGGGTGAGATGCAACTGCAGATCAACACCAAGGGCCGGCTCATCGACGAAGAAGAGTTCGGCAACATCGTCGTCAAGCGCGGCACCAAGGGCGAAGAGGTGCTCTTGAAGAGCGTCGCGCGCGTCGAGCTCGGCGCCAGCGAGTACGCGCTGCGCTCCCTCCTCAACAACAAGAGGGCGGTCGCGATCCCGATCTTCCAGTCGCCCGGTAGCAACGCGATCGCCGTGTCGGACGCCGTGCGCGCGTCGATGGCGGAGCTCAAGCACAACTTTCCGCAGGGCCTCGACTACGCGATCGTCTACGACCCGACGGTGTTCGTGCGCGACTCGATCAAGGCCGTCGTCGAGACGCTGATCGAGGCGATTCTCCTGGTCGTCATCGTCGTCGTGCTCTTCCTACAGACGTGGCGCGCGAGCATCATCCCGCTCGCGGCGGTGCCCGTTTCGCTCGTCGGCACGTTCGCGGTGATGAGCGCGCTCGGGTTCGGCATCAACGCGCTGTCCTTGTTCGGCCTCGTGCTCGCGATCGGAATCGTCGTCGACGACGCGATCGTGGTCGTCGAGAACGTCGAGCGCAACATCGCGCTGGGTCTGTCACCGATAGCGGCGACGCGACAGGCGATGAAGGAAGTGACCGGCCCAATCGTCGCGACCGCACTCGTGCTCGGTGCCGTGTTCATCCCGACCGCGTTCATCAGCGGACTGACCGGCCAGTTCTACAAGCAGTTCGCCATCACGATCGCGATCTCGACTGCGATCAGTGCGTTCAACTCGCTGACGTTGTCGCCGGCACTCAGCGCGCTCCTCTTGAAGCCGCACGGTGCCCAAGAAAAGGGAACGAAGGATTGGCTCTCGCGCGTCATGGACAAGGGCTTGGGCTGGCTCTTCCGCCCGTTCAACTGGGCCTTCGCGCGCCTCGGCCACCTGTACGGTCGCGGCGTCAGCGGCGTCATCCGCAAGGCGGCGTTCGCGCTCGTCGTGTACGTCGGCCTCGTGTTCCTCGCCGGTTGGAGCTTCAACCACGTCCCGACCGGTTTCGTGCCGACGCAGGACAAGCAGTACCTCGTCGCGTTCGCGCAATTGCCCGACGGTGCGTCGCTCGATCGCACCGAGGCCGTGATCCGGCGCATGTCGCAGATCGCGCTCGACCACGAGGGCGTGGAATCCGCCATCGCGTTCCCGGGCTTGAGCATCAACGGCTTCACCGCCAGCCCGAACTCGGGGATCGTGTTCGTCTCGCTCAAGCCGTTCGAAGAGCGCGAGAAGCCCGAGCTCTCGGGGTTCGCGCTCGCGGGCGATCTCAACGCCAAGTTCGCATCCATCCAGGATTCGATCGTCGCGATCTTCCCGCCGCCGCCGGTGCAAGGGCTCGGAACGATCGGCGGGTTCAAGCTGTACGTCGAGGACCGCGGCGATCAGGGTTACGACGCGCTCTACAACGCGACGTGGCAGACGATCGGCAAGGCCGCGCAATCGCCGCAGCTCGCCGGGTTGTTCTCGACGTTCCAGGTCAACGTGCCGCAGCTCCAGGCCGACGTCGATCGCCCGAAAGCGCAGGCACAGGGCATTCCGCTCGGCAACGTGTTCGACACGATGCAGATCTACCTGGGCTCGTTGTACGTGAACGACTTCAACCGCTTCGGCCGCACGTACCAGGTCGTCGCGCAAGCCGACGAGAAGTTCCGCGACGACGCGCGCGACATCACGAAGCTGCGCACGCGCAACGACAAGGGACAGATGGTGCCGCTGAGCTCGATCGTGCACGTGCGCGAAAGCCACGGACCCGATCGCGTGATGCGCTACAACGGTTACCCCGCCGCCGAGATCAACGGCGCGCCGGCGCCGGGCACCAGCTCGGGCGAGGCCGAGCAGAAGATGGCCGCAGTCGCGGCCGAGTCGCTGCCGAAGTCCATGAAGTTCGAGTGGACCGATCTGACGTACCAGAAGATCCTCGCAGGCAACTCGGCGGTGTTCGTGTTCCCGCTCTGCATCTTGCTCGTCTTCCTCGTGCTCGCAGCGCAGTACGAGAGCTTCCGCATGCCGCTTGCGGTCATCCTGATCGTGCCGTTGTCGCTGCTCGCCGCCATGGCGGGCGTGATGATCAAGGGCGGCGACAACAACGTCTTCACGCAGATCGGCCTGATCGTCTTGATCGGTCTGGCGGCGAAGAACGCGATCCTCATCGTCGAGTTCGCCAAGGTGAAGCAGGACGAGGGCCTCGATCCGGCTCACGCCGCCGTCGAAGCCGCGAAGCTGCGCCTGCGTCCGATCCTCATGACGAGCATCGCGTTCATCGCGGGCGTTTCGCCGCTGGTGACGAGCCACGGCGCTGGATCCGAGATGCGTCAGGCGATGGGCGTCGCCGTCTTCGCAGGCATGATCGGCGTGACGGTGTTCGGCTTGCTGCTGACGCCGGTGTTCTACACGGTGCTGATGCGCCTCGGACATGCACGCAAGCGCACTTCGCACGACACGAGCGCCGACCACGGGGTCCCGGAGCTCGCGACGAACGTCGCGCATGGCGGAATGGAACAGGACGTTCCGGCCCGGGCCGGCGTTGCTGGTCACGGTGCCCTCGCTCACGGCGTGCTCGTGATCTTCGCGGGCGCGTTGCTCTTCGCAAGCTGCACCGTCGTCGGTCCCGACTACGTGCGTCCCGACGTCGCGGTTCCCGCTGCGTTCCGCGACGTGCCGCAGACAGGTGGAGCGGGGCTCGCTTGGCAACTCGGAAACCCCGGTGACGAGATGCCGCGCGGCGAATGGTGGCACCTGTTCCGCGACGACGCGCTCGATGCGCTCGAAGCGCGCGCGGATGCAGGCAACCAGGATCTGAAGGGTGCGCTCGCGCGCATCCGCGATGCGCGCGCGTTCGTGCGTGCGACGAACGCAGATCGTTTGCCGTCCGTGTCCCTCGATCCGACGTTCGACCGCACGCACTACTCCCCCAACGCCGGCCTGGCGTTCCCGGTCGACACGGTGAACAACTACCGCGTGCCTCTCAACGCGACGTGGGAGCTCGACCTGTGGGGCCGCGTGCAACGCGAGGTCGAGTCGGCGGAGCAGAGTGCCGAGGCGCAGATCGCTGCGTTCGAATCGCTGCGGCTGATGCTGCACGCCGACGTCGCTTCGAGCTTCTTCACTCTGCGCTCGCTCGATGCGGAGCGCAGCACCCTCGATCGCACGGTCGCCCTGCGTCAACGCGAGCTCGAGCTCTTGCGCGCGCGCCTGCGTGCCGGCGACACGACGGACCTCGACGTCGCGCGCGCAGAGTCGCAGCTCGCGAGCGCACAAGCCCAGCTCGCCGGCGTGACGCGCGCACGGAGCGAAGTGCAATCGAGCCTGGCCGTGCTGATCGGGGAACCCGCGAGCTCGTTCGAGATCGCGCCGCTCTCCGCGAACAAGATCGAGGTGCCGACCGTCCCCTCCGGATTGCCCGGCGACCTGCTCGAGCGTCGACCCGACGTCGCGCAGGCGGAGCGCGAGCTCGCCTCCCTCAACGCGCGCATCGGCGTGGCCGAAGCTGCGTTCTTCCCGACCGTGAGCTTGACCGGTTTCGCCGGCGTCGAGAGCCAGGACTTCGACGGCCTGTTCAACGCCTCGAGCAACATCTGGAGCATCGGTCCGAGCGTTTCGTTGCCGATCTTCCGCGGCGGTCGCAACCAAGCCAACCTGAACCGTTCGAAAGCACAGTACGAATCAGGCGTGGCCAACTATCGCCAGAGCGTCCTCGTCGCCTTCAAGGAAGTGCAGGACGCGTTGACCGCCACGCGCCTGCTCGCCGACCAGAGCGCCGCGCTCGAACGCACGCGCGAAGCGTCGCATCGCGCGGCGGAGCTCGCGCAAAAGCGTTTCGATGCCGGGTACGTCGGCTACATCGACGTGATCGACAGCCAGCGCACCGAGCTCGTCGCCGAGCGCGAGGCCGCGCAGGTGACGGGCTTGCGCTTCGCGAACGCCGTGCAGTTGATCAAAGCGCTCGGCGGCGGCTGGAATCGCAGCGTCCCCGCTCCCGAATTGAACGAGTGAGTCCGACGGTCGCGTCATGCACAACTCCACCGAGCCGGGCTTGAAGTTCGTGGTTCGGCTGCGCCTTCGAACGATGCTCTCACCCTTCTCGCAGCCGTCGCGTCCGTCGTTTGCCTGGACAATGCAGGCACGCCCACGCGCCCGCAGGGACCCCCCTTCCGCAGGCCCGGAAGGCACCTTTCGAGGGCGGGAGACTCCTATATATACGGCCCAAATCGAGGGTCGGGCGTTAGCTTGCGGCCTGTCCCGCGCCTTCGGCTCCGACCGTTTCGCCACCCTGCCAGGAATACGCACATGAGCACGCCGACCCCGACGAAGACCATCGACAGCCTCGCCACGTACCACGCACTCGGCAAGAGCGGTCTGCGCGTCTCGCCCTTGTGCCTCGGCACGATGACGTTCGGCACGGAGTGGGGTTGGGGCAGCGCCGAGTCGACCGCGCGCGCGATCTTCGACCGTTACCTCGCTGCCGGCGGGAACTTCGTCGACACAGCGGACGGCTACACGAACGGCACGTCCGAGAAGCTCATCGGCAAGTTCATGAAGTCGGCGGGGAACCGCGACTCGATCGTCCTCGCGACGAAGTTCACGTTCAGCACGCGGCCCGGTGATCCGAACGGGGGCGGCAACGGTCGCAAGCACATGATGAGCGCGGTCGACGCGTCGCTCGAGCGCCTCCAAACTGATTACATCGACCTGTACTGGATGCACAACTGGGATGTCGTCACGCCGGTCGAGGAAGTGATGCGCGGGCTCGACGACCTGGTGCGCTCGGGCAAGGTGCGCTACATCGGTCTCTCCGACGTGCCTGCTTGGTATCTCGCGCGCGCGCAGACGATCGCCGAGTGGCGCGGGTACGAGCGCATTGCCGCGCTGCAGCTCGAGTATTCGCTCGTCGAGCGCAACATCGAGCGCGAGCATGTACCCGCGGCGCTCGAGCTCGGCATGGGGATCACGCCCTGGAGTCCGCTCGCAAGCGGCTTGTTGTCCGGCAAGTACACCTCGATGAAGGACGTGAAGAACGTCGAAGGCCGACTCGGTGCGATCTCTTCCTCGGGCAACCCGGGGTTCGAGAAGCTCTTGACCGAGAAGAACTTCGAGATCGCCGCGGAGCTCGTGAAGGTCGCCCGAGAGATCGAGCGTTCGCCCGCGCAGGTCGCGCTCAACTGGATCACGAAGCGTCCCGGTGTCAGCTCGACGATCATCGGCGCGTCGAAGATGTCGCAGCTCGAAGACAACCTCTCTGCGCTCGAATTCGACATCCCGCCCGCGCTGTCGAAGCGCCTCGAGGAAGTCAGCCGTCCGCCGACGCACTTCCCCTACCACTTCCACGAGAGCGCGATCCAGGCGATGGTCACCGGCGGCACGCGCACGACGCGCGAGCCGTCCTGGTTCCGCGGCTGAAGTTCGGCGCGGAGTGAATTCACTCCGCGCCGCGTTCACACTCCGCGCCCACTTTCGGCGCCCACTTTCGGCGCTTACTTTCGGCGCTTACTTTTCGACGGACTTCTTCAGCCGTCCGAGCGCGTCGTCCCACAGACGTGAGATGCGATCCAAGTACGCGCGAGCATCCTCGAGCCGCTTCTCCTCCAAGCTCCAAATCCTCTCTCGCCCACGCCGCTCGTCGCGCACGAGACCAGCCCTTGCGAGCACGTCCAGGTGCTTCGTGATGGCCTGACGCGACGAGGGCGATTTCGCGCTCAAGTGCGTGATCGACTGTGGACCACCCGATCCCAACCTTGTGATCAGCCTGATCCGCGTCTCGTCACCCAACGCGGCGAACAGCGGCGCCGCGTCACGAACCTGTGCGACCGCAAGTGCGCTAGCCGGAGACATGTTTCTTGATGTTCCCGAGCTGACCGCTCCACCCGCCCGAGTTCATCCGGAACGCCTCATCCCGACGATTCGGCGGCAACCGGTCGAATCCCGACTCCACCACCCTCACCAGCGTGCCCCCGCCTTCTTCCACCAGCGTGAACTCCACCAACGTCATCTCCTCCTTCGAGTAGTCCGCCTTCCGGTCGACCGCGTACGGATGCCATCGATACGCAAACTCCGTCTCCGGCTTTACCCGCTCGACCACCACTTCGAGCTTCACGCCCTCGTAACTCTTGATCGTGAGGCTGCCGATCACCTTCTTGCCCACCACGAACTCTCCGTCTATCACGACGCCGAACCATTCTCCAAACGCCTTGGCGTTCGTGAGCGCGCGCCAAACCTTCGATCGGGGCGCCTGGATCTGGATCTGTTTCTCGATGCGGTCAGTGCTTGTCTTCGTCATCCGCTTACTCCATCTCACCTTGGCAGCGACCATTCGCAACCATATGGTTGCATATTACCCAGCCCGCCACAACAGGCAACCCCCCGGTTGCACATTCCCCTCGACCTCGCCGATCTCATCGAGGCCACGCACCACGCCGCTACCTCATGTCCAATCCGGCCCATGTCCACTCGGGCCCACGTCCAATCCGAAACGATCCAGCCAGAGCCCGCAACCTCACACCGAGCAGCGGGGTTGTCGGGAAACGCGCGGTGCCAGGCACCCGTCGCGGGAGTACCCGCGGCGGGTTCCAGGCACCACGCGTTCCGCGGGCCGCCGGTGCGTGAACGGCACTGAGGCCAGGCTGGTCGTTCCCACGCCGCGCGAAAGAGACGGAGCGAGAGATTCCGCATCGGGCGCATCCATTCCGAGCTCTGCGTCGAATTCCCATTCGGAGCGCGATTTCGATCGCTGCGTGCGGTCGAACCCTGAGCCGGCCCATTCGCGTCCAACCGCGGGCCCACTGCAGACTATGTGCGCGGCCACGAACGACCGACCATGGAATCGTCCCTTCCCCTCCCGTCCGAGCACCGCACGATCCTTTTGACGGGATCGACCGGGTACATCGGCGGAAAGTTGAGGCGCGCGTTCGAAGAACGCTGCCTCGCGCTGCGCTGCATGGCGCGGCGTCCGGAGTGTCTGGTCGGGCAGGTCGGGCCGCGCACCGAGGTGGTGCGTGGGGACGTGCTCGATCCCGACTCTTTGTCGACCTCGCTGCAGGGAGTGGACGTCGCTTACTACCTGATCCACTCGATGGGTTCCGACGGCGATTTCGTCGAGAACGATCGCCGCGGCGCGCGCAACTTCGCACAAGCGGCTCGACGTTGCGGCGTGCGACGCATCGTGTACCTCGGCGGCCTCGGCGATCCTGACGCTGATCTGTCCCCGCATCTGCGCAGCCGTCACGAAGTGGGCGAGATGCTGCGCTCGACGGGCGTGCCCGTCCTCGAGCTGCGCGCATCGATCGTCCTCGGATCCGGGAGCCTTTCCTTCGAGTTGATCCGCAGCTTGGTCGAGCGGCTCGCCGTCATGATCACGCCGCGTTGGGTCGACGTCCTGGCGCAGCCGATCGGGATCGACGACCTCGTGGAGTATCTGATCGAGTCGCTCGACGTGAACATCGATGGGAGCCGCGTCGTGGAAATCGGCGGACCCGACGTCGTTTCCTACGGCAGCTTGATGCGCGAGTACGCGAACCAACGCGGCCTCCGTCGCTACATGATCCGCGTTCCCGTGCTCACGCCGCGGCTGTCGAGCTTGTGGTTGGGTTTGGTGACGCCGCTGTACGCGCGCGTCGGGCGCAAGCTGATCGAGAGCATCCGACATCCGTCGGTGATCCGCGATCCCTCCGCCATGACGCTGTTCAAGGTACGACCGCGTTCGGTGAGCGCCGCCATCGCGAGCGCCCTGCGGGAAGACGAGACGGAACCCACGCGTTGGAGCGACGCGCTCTCTTCGGGGGGTGAGCCCAGGAGTTGGGCCGGCGTCCGCTTCGGCAACCGCCTGGTCGATTCGCGCACGGTCGTCGTCCCTGTGTCCCCCTCCCGCGCGTTCGACCCGATCCGGCGGATCGGCGGACGCAGCGGGTGGTACGGGCTCACCTGGCTCTGGTCGGTGCGCGGCTTCCTCGACCTCCTGGTCGGAGGCGTCGGTGTGCGTCGCGGCCGAGCTCATCCCGAACGTGTGCGCGTCGGCGATGCGCTCGACTTCTGGCGTGTCGAGGAGTTCGAACCCGATCGGCGCATGAAGTTGTTCGCGGAGATGAAGGTGCCTGGACGCGCCTGGCTCGAGTTCGAGGTCGAGGGCAACGCCGAGAGTTCGACGATTCGGCAGACCGCGATCTTCGACCCGGTGGGGTTGAGCGGTCTTCTCTACTGGTACGGGATCTACCCTCTGCACGCGCTGGTGTTCGCACGCATGCTGAAGGGCATTGCGAAACGCGCCGTTCGCGACGGTGATCCGGTTCAGCGCCCCATCAACGCTTCGAGCCGTAGCGTGCGGTGATCGAAGATGCGCTTGACATCCGGTCGAACGAGGAACCGGTTGACGAGCGCGCCGCCCAGCACCGAGTAGCGCACGTTGTCGCTGACGCGCGTGCGATCGCCCAAGTCCTCGAAGCGGTGTTCGTGCACCCAGCGTCGATACGGCCCGCTCAACTGCTCGTCGACGAAGCGGTGTGGCGGATCCCATTCGCGGATGAGGCTGCGCCAGCGCAACGGCAAGCCGCGCACGCGCAGGCGATATTCGATCAGCGTGCCCTCACCGATCGTCGGCGTCGAGCTCGACACGATGTGGAAGTGGAGCCAGGGCGGCGTGATCGCTTCCAGGTTGTGAGGGTCCGAAAAGAAGCGGAACACCTCCTCGCGCTTGCGCGGGACAACTTGTTCGCGCTCGATCGAGAACTCTTTCATCGTCGTCAGGGCGTGCCGGCAGCGATGCCTGGCGACGCGGTGAGCTGTTCGATCGGGAAACGAATTTGGATGCAGGCGTGTCGGAGTTTTTCCACCTGCGTCCAAGAACGAGATGGGATGCGCGCCATCCGTCATTCGCAGGTTGACCGACAACCACTTTGGTTACGCCGGCTGCATCCATTCCGTCTTCCGCTGCGAACACATGTGCACGCCGCATTCAAATCTGGATCGGACACATCATCTCCAAGGAAGCTGACATGCATCTCACAGCACTCTTCAACCGCAAATTGGTCAACTGCAATCTGGTCTTCTGCACCCTGGCGCTGGCTTCGGCCTGCGCCGGGACTGGGCAAGACGCGAAGGCCTCGGCCAAGGCCATGCCGACGGCCGTCGCGTCCGACACCAAGGACATCGTCGACACCGCGGTCGCCGCGGGCTCGTTCAAGACGCTTGCCGCCGCGCTGAAGGCCGCGGACCTGGTCGACACGCTGAAGGGCAAGGGCCCGTTCACCGTCTTCGCTCCCACCGACGCAGCGTTCGCCGCGTTGCCCAAGGGCACGCTCGAAACCCTGCTCGAGCCGAAGAACAAGGCCACGCTGCAAGCGATCCTCACCTACCACGTCGTGTCGGGAAACATCGCCGCCTCTGACGTCGTCAAGATGAGCCAGGCGGTGACCGTCAACGGTCAACGCATCGACATCAGCGTCTCGGACGATCTCGTCCACGTCGACAAAGCCAAGGTCACGCAGACCGACATCCGCTGCTCGAACGGCATCATCCACGTGATCGACGCCGTGATGCTCCCGAGCACGAACGACATCGTCGCCACCGCCATGCAGGCCGGTCAGTTCAAGACGCTGGCCGCAGCACTACAAGCAGCCGGTCTCGTCGAGGCGCTGAAGGGCAAGGGCCCGTTCACGGTCTTCGCGCCGACGGACGAAGCGTTCGCGCGGCTGCCGGCCGCCACGCTCGCGGATCTCATGAAGCCCGAGAACAAGGATCGCCTCACCGCCATTCTAGAGTACCACGTCGTCTCCGGCCGCGTCTTCTCCGACGCCGCTGCCGCGGGCGCCACGGTCGAGACCCTGCAGGGTGGCAAGCTGACGACTCGCAGCGAAAAGGGTGAGGTGTTCGTGAACGGGGCCCGCGTCGTGAAAGCGGACATCGACGCGTCGAACGGGGTCATCCACGTGATCGATTCGGTCCTGTTGCCGAAGTAAGCGCCGGCGGATGGAGAGTTCAGAGATGCGCTGGCGCACCCGCGCACCTCTGGCTCTTCATGCGCGCAGACGGCCGGGAAGCAGTCCGCGTTCGATGCTGAGCGAACTAGAGACTGCTTCCCTGTCCCTCCGCGCTACACTGCGCGCTCGACATCGCATGAGCGACGTCCAGCCGAACACAGACTCACTCCTGCCGCGCGTGGCGCGTGGAGACGCAGAAGCTGTGCAGGCCTGCATCGCGCGCTACGGCTCGCTCGTGTGGTCGCTGGCCCGCCGCATGTCGCGCGACGTTGCCGGGCTCGAAGACCTCGTGCAGGAGATCTTCATCGACATCTGGAAGAGCGCCGATCGCTTCGATCCGAGCCAGTCTTCCGAGACTTCTTTCATCGCGACGATCGCACGACGCCGCGTCATCGACCAGCATCGACGCACCGCGCGCGCGCAAAAGCTCGAGACCATCGACGAGAGCAGCGCCGTCGCCGAGGAGCCGGGCTTTGCGCAAGTGGACCTCGGTGACGAAGCGCGGCGCGCGAACGCAGCGCTCGACCAACTCAGACCCGAACAACGGCGCGTGATCTTGATGTCAGTGGTCGACGGCTTGACCCATGCGGAGATCGTCACGGCAACCGGATTTCCTCTGGGCACGGTGAAGAGTCACATCCGTCGCGGTCTCGAGGAGACGGTGCGACTTCTGCGCCCCACGGCCGGAGGAGAGCAGCCGTGAGCACGCGGATCATCGAATGGGACGAGCGCACGTTCGACTTGGCGCTCGAGGAGCTGACCACTGGGCTCGGGCACGAGGAACGTGACGAGCTCGTCGAGAGCGTGGATGCGGACGAGCTGCGATTGCTCGAGCAATGCGTCGTGGCGCTCGACCTCGCGGGGCTGCAACGGCTCGACGAACCGCCGGCCGAGTTGATGCTGCGGATCGAGCGCGATGCGCGCGCTCACTTCGCGCTTGCGCGCCACGCCGACCGGACGGTTCCGATTGCACCGCGTCGTGCGAAGTCGGTCATCAAGGTCAGAACAGCCATCCTGACGGGAACAAGCCTGCTGGCTGCGGCGCTCCTTCTCGCGTTCCTGTGGCTTCGCGGTGCAACGGATCGGACGAAGGAGCCCGCGGACCGCCGCGACATCCTGCTGGCCGACGCGCGAGACGTCGTGCGCGCGCCTTGGGTTGCGACCGCGGATCCGTTTGCGGGGGGAGTTCGCGGCGACGTCGTGTGGAGCGGAACACGTCAAGAGGGCTACTTGAGCTTCGCGGGCCTACCGCGCAACGACCCGCGCGCGAACCAGTACCAGCTGTGGATCTTCGACAAGTCGCGCGCCGAATGGGACGCCAAGCCCGTCGACGGCGGAGTGTTCGACGTGGGACCCGGTGGAAACGTCGTCGTGCCGATCGACGCCAAGCTCGAGATCCGTCAGCCGGCGCTCTTCGCCGTGACGCTCGAAGCTCCCGGTGGGGTCGTGGTCTCGAAGCGCGAGCACTTGCTGGCGACCGCCACGCCTTGACGCCGGGTCGCGGTCTCGCCGGCTTCGTCAGAGCGCACGAAGTCAGGAGCGAATGTCACGCGCCGACCAGCCGGCGACCGGTCTCGACGGCTTCACCAGCCGAAGCGGCATGGCCGTCCGCGCCGACGCGCTGCCACAGTCCGCTTCCATGCGCGAACGCCGAACCGCCTACGAGCACGCGCTGTCCGGGCCGCTCGGCACGCAAGGCCTCGATCGTGCGCGCAACCGTCGCACGCTGCTCGTCGAGCGTCGCGCTCAGCGCCACGAGGTCGGCATCGAACCGCGCGACGAACCCGACCAGGTCCGCGATCGGCACGTCCGCTCCGAGGCAGATCGACCGCCAGCCGTCCAGTTCGAAGAACGCAGCCACGACCAGGGCACCGAAATCGTGCGCATCGCGCGCGACGGAAGCGACGACGACCGTGCGCCCGTTCGACGGCGCGAGCGGAGCTTGAGCGACGACGCGCGCCATGATCTTGCGCGTGACGATCGATCCGAAGTGCTCCTCGCCTACGCCGATCTCGCCCTGGTGCCAGCGCCGTCCGAGCTCGCGTTGCGCCGGCACGAGCACGTGCGTTAGCGCGTCGCGCACCGACAAGCGGCCAGGTCCGATCGCGTCGAGCACGAGTGCGACCGCGCGACGCTCGTCCCCCGCGATGAGCGCTTCCACGTATGCGTGCGCCAGCCCACCGTGCGGACTGTTTCCCGAAAGCTCGCTGCGCGGCGGCTGGGCTGGGCGGGTCAGCTCCTGCGCTGCGCGCTCGAAGTACGCGGGCATCGGGGACCACGCCGCTTTCGGGAGAGACTCTTCGAGCACATCGCGCAGATGAGAGAGCTCCGCCTGCAGCATGGTCGCGGGCATCGCACGCGCGGCGAACGCGTCGCGCGACCACACGACATGCGCGGCGAACAGCTCAGGCGCTTCGTCCTCCAGCGCGGCAGCGAGGCTCTCGATCTGCCGACGAACGTGCGCGCGCCACGCTTCGAACGCGCCCGATGCGCCGACCTGTGGATCGGATTCCATCCATCGGCTGGTCGCCAAGCCGGCGAAGCCGTCGGCGCTCGCGCGCAAGAGGGTCGGTGTGAATGCGCTCTGGCCCATGGTGTTGCAGGCTTCACCGTGCCCTAAGCCCGTGCGGGCGTCAACGGCGGGCGGCCGCGAAGCTTTTTGACGGACGGGCGCATCCAGGTCGGAGCTTCGCGCGAATGCCAGCGCGTGACCACCTCCGATGCTCTGCTGCCGCTCTTCGGGCTGTGCGTCCTCGCCCTCGTGATGCTGGCCGGGTGGGCCCGGCAACGGGCGACGCGCAATGCCGGGATCGTCGATGTCCTCTGGGCTGCCGGGCTCGGCGGGCTGGCGTTGCTGTACGCCGCGCTCGCTTCGGGTTGGTTGCCGAGGCGCGTGCTCGTGGCGGTGCTGGTGGGCGCGTGGTCGTTGCGCCTGACGCTGCACCTCGCAGCACGTGTGCGGCGCGAGCGCGAGGACGGTCGGTACGCCGAGATGCGCGCGCGCCTCGGACAGCGTTTCGATCGCACCATGCTGTGGTTCTTCCAGGCCCAAGCTCTGCTGGCGGTGCTGTTGTCGTTGGCGTTCCTGGTTCCGTGCGCGGCGAACAACACGGGCTTCACCGCGCTCGACGTGCTCGCCGTTGTTGTTTGGATCGTCGCACTCGTCGGCGAGAGCATCGCCGACCGCCAGCTGCGCGATTGGCGCGCCGATCCGTCGCACGCGGGCCGCACTTGCCGCGCTGGACTGTGGCGGTATTCGCGCCACCCCAACTACTTCTTCGAGTGGCTGCACTGGGTCGCGTACGCGTTCCTCGCGACCGGGCTCTCGTACGGCTGGGTCGTTTGGCTCGCACCGGCAGCGATGTTGTTCCTGATCGTGCGCGTCACGGGCATTCCTCCGACCGAGGCGCAAGCGATCCGAAGCCGCGGCGACGACTACCGCGCGTACCAAGCGACGACGAGCGCGTTCTTCCCGGCGCCGCCGAAAGTCCAGTCGGTTCGATCAACCCACGTGAAGCAGGCCCCATGAAGCTCGCGAACCGTCTCGTCGACCAAGGCTTCGTCCCCGAAGTGCTGCTGCGCAGCGGCATTCGCAGCTTGTTGCGCAGGAGGTTGCGCGACGAGAGTGCGCGCTTCGGTCACGACACCGAAAGCGTGATGCGCACGTGGGTGGAGCACATGCGCCAAAGCCCGATCGCGTTGGTGCCGGAGCTCGCCAACGAGCAGCACTACGAGGTGCCGGCGGAGTTCTTCCGGCTCGTGCTCGGCCGGCGCCTCAAGTACAGCAGCGCGTACTTCGCGAGCAGCACCGACACGCTCGATCAGGCCGAAGAAACCATGTTGGCGCTGACGGCCGAGCGCGCGGGCCTCGAAGACGGTCAGGACGTGCTCGAGCTGGGTTGCGGATGGGGCTCGCTCACGCTGTGGCTGGCCGAGCGACATCCGAAGAGCCGCATCGTCGCCGTCTCCAACTCGGCTACACAGCGCGAGCACATTCTGGAGCGGGCGAGCGAACGCAGCCTTCGCAACGTCACGGTCCTCACCGCCGACATGAACGATCTCAAGATCGACGGGCAGTTCGATCGCGTCGTGTCGGTCGAGATGTTCGAGCACATGCGCAACTGGGAGCGGCTCCTGGGACGCGTCGCCAGATGGCTGCGGCATGACGGTCGGCTCTTCCTGCATGTTTTCGCGCACCAACGCTTCGCGTACGCATTCGAGGAACGCGACGACTCGGACTGGATGAGCCGGCACTTCTTCAGCGGCGGGATGATGCCCTGCCATGGAATGGTCGAGCGCCTGGATGTGCCGTTCGAGAGCGTCGCGAGCTGGATCGTTCCTGGAACTCATTACGCGCGCACCGCGGAGGCCTGGTTGCAAAACCTCGAAGCGCGGCGCGCGGCGGTGCTCGAGCTCTTCGAACGCACGTACGGAAGCGATCGAGCCGAGCTCTGGTACCAGCGTTGGCGCGTGTTCTTCCTGGCGTGTGCCGAGCTCTTCGGCTTTCGGGGCGGTTCGGAGTGGATCGTCTCGCACGCACTGTTGCGTCCGCTGTCGTCCCAGATCCTGCTCGACTCGCAGAAGCGCGCGCGATGAAGATCGCCGTCGTCGGGACCGGTGTCGCTGGGCTGGTCGCAGCGCACAGGCTGCATGGCGAGCACGACGTCACCGTGTACGAGGCGGGAGATCGGATCGGCGGTCACGTCAACACCGTGGACGTCGCGACCGACACGGGCACCGTGGCGATCGACACCGGCTTCATCGTCTTCAACCGCAAGACCTACCCGCGCTTCTGTGCACTGCTCGAGGAACTCGGCGTCGCTTCTCAGCCAAGCGAGATGAGCTTCTCCGTTTCCTGCGAGAAAAACGGCCTCGAATACAACGGAACGTCGTTCGACGGACTCCTGGCGCAGCGCACGAACGCACTGCGACCGGCATTTTGGCGCATGGTCCGCGACATCCTGCGCTTCTACCGCGAAGCACCCGCGCTGCTGGCCGTCGATGACGACGACCTGACTCTCGGCACGTTCCTGGAGAGCCGACGCTACTCGCGCGAGTTCATCGAGCATCACCTGGTGCCGATGGCCGCGGCGGTTTGGTCGTCGGATCCCCGCGACGTGCGCGCGATGCCGGTGCGCTTCCTGGTGCAGTTCTTCCACAACCACGGCTTCCTGCAGGTCGACGATCGTCCGCAGTGGCTGGTCGTGCGCGGCGGTTCGCGCCAATACGTCGACGCACTGGTCGCTCCGTTTCGGGATCGGATCCGGCTACGCACTCCGGTCGTGCGCGTCGAGCGCAGCTTCGACAGCGTGCGACTTTGGACGAAGTCCGGAGGCGACGAGACGTACGACCGCGTCGTCCTGGCGACGCACGCTGACGAGAGCCTGCGCATGCTGTCCGACGCGACGCGGCTCGAGCGCGAAGTGCTGGGCTCGTTCGGATGGCAGCGCAACGAGGTCGTGTTGCACACCGACACAGCGCTCATGCCGCGCAAGCGCCGCGCCTGGGCGAGTTGGAACTACCACTTGGTGGATCCGCCTTCGAGCCTGCCCACGGTGACGTACTGGATGAACAACCTGCAGGGCCTCACCGCGGATCAGCAGTACCTGGTCACGTTGAACCGCACGGCGGCCATCCGTCCCGACAAAGTGTTGAGAAGCTTCGTCTACCACCACCCGGTCTTCTCGAGCGCGACCCTGCGCGCCCAACGTCTGCACGCTGACATCGACGGCGCAGGCGGCGTCCACTTCTGTGGCGCGTACTGGGGCAACGGCTTTCACGAGGACGGTGTCGCCAGCGCGCATGCTGTCCTCGCGCACGTCGAACGAACGGTGCTGGCGAGATGAAGAGCGAGATGAAGAGTGCGCTGAAGAGTGCGATGAAAAGTGCGATGAGGAGCGCGATCTACGAGGGCACCGTCTACCACGACCGCCGCGAGCCGCGGCCGCATGCGTTCGAGCACCGGCTGTTCATGATGTACATCGACCTCGACGAGCTGCCCGAGCTCTTCCAAGGTCGCTGGCTGTGGTCCGCGAGCCGAAAGGCGCTCGCGTGGTTTCGGCGAGACGACTACCTGGATCCGCAAACCGCCGATTTGCGCGAGGCCGTGCGCGCGCGCGTGCAGGACGAGCTCGGACGCAGGCCGGCGGGCGCAGTGCGCGTGCTCACCCACCTGCGGACGTTCGGCTACGTCTTCAATCCGGTCACGTTCTACTACTGCTTCGACGCGCGCGACGAGCTCGACGCCATCGTCGCCGAGATCACCAACACGCCGTGGGGCGAGCGTCATGCCTACGTTCTCGACGCGCGCGGCGAGCAGGGAACGGCCGAGATCACCTGGCGCTTTCCGAAGGCGTTTCACGTCTCGCCCTTTCACGCGATGGACGTCGAGTACGAGTGGCGCTTCAGCGCGCCCGGCGCAGAGCTCGGGGTGCACATGACGAACCTCGCTGCCGGCCGGCCGATGTTCCACGCCGGCTTCGCCGCGCATCGACGTGCGATCACGCGTGCGGGCCTGGCGTGGGTGCTCGTGCGTCATCCACTGCACACGTTGCGCTTGCACGCGGCCATCTACTGGCAGGCTGCGCGCCTTTTGCTGAAGCGCGTGCCCACGCACGCGCATCCACAGCATTCCGTCGTTCCAACAGGGAGCCGGGCATCATGAGCGACGAAGGTTTGATCGCCGGACTGACTGGTGCGCGTGCAGTGGTTGCCCGGGGCGAGCGCGTCGCACGTCCTTCCATCGCGGCGCGGCTCGTGTTTTCACGGCTCGCTCGATTGTCGTCGGGTTCACTGATCGTGCACGAGGGCGGACGAAGGCACGTGTTCGGGAGCCCGGATCCCAGCCTTCCGCCGGCGATCGTGCACGTTCACGACGCGCGCTTCTGGTCCGCGGTCGCGAAGCGCGGCACCGTCGGCGCGGGAGAGGCGTTCGCGCAGGGCTGGTGGTCTAGCGAGGACATCGTCGCGCTCGTGCGTCTCTTCGTTCGCAATCGGGATTCGATGACGGCCCTCGAGGGCGGGCTCGCGCGGCTCTCGCGTCCCGTGCTCGATTTGTTCCATGCGCTCCGCCGCAACACGCGCAAGGGCAGCCGCGCCAACATCTCGGCGCACTACGACCTCTCGAACGAGTTCTTCGCGCTGTTCCTGGACGACACGATGACCTATTCGTGCGGCCTCTTCGAACGGCCGGAGTCGAGCTTGCGTGAAGCGTCTCTGGCCAAGATCGACCGCATCTGCGCTCACCTGCAGCTCTCATCCGCCGACCACCTGCTCGAAATCGGCACCGGTTGGGGTGCGCTTGCGATCCACGCCGCGCGCGAATACGGCTGTCGCGTGACGACGACGACGATCTCGCGGCGGCAACACGATGTGGCCGCGCAGCGCATTCGCGAGGCCGGCCTCGAGGGGCGCGTGACGCTCTTGTTCGAGGACTACCGCAACCTCGAAGGCACCTACGACAAGCTCGTCTCCGTCGAGATGATCGAGGCAATCGGCCATCAGTACTTCGACGAGTTCTTTCGGCGCTGCTCGGCGTTGTTGCGCCCCGAAGGGCGGATGTGCCTGCAGTCGATCACGATCGCGGATCAGCACTATGCGTCCGCGCTGCGCTCGGTCGACTTCATCCAGCGCCACATCTTCCCGGGCGCGTGCATCCCTTCGGTGACGGCGTTGTGCTCGTCGATGACGGCTTCGAGCGACCTGAGGCTCGTGCACATGGATGACATCGGCCCGCACTACGCGCGCACCCTCTCCGAATGGCGGCAGAACCTGCTCGCTCATCGCGACGAAGCGCGTGCCCTGGGGTTCGGCGACGAGTTGCTGAGGCTGTGGGACTTCTACTTCGGCTACTGCCAAGGGGGGTTGGAGGAAAGGCAGCTCAGCACGGTGCAGATGGTGCTCGAGCGTCCGCTGGCACGGCCCGCATTGTTTCCTTCCGCGAATTGAACGCTCGAAACACGCGAGAACGATGGTGTCGTGTCGTCAGGATCCGCGCTCGCACGCGCGCGATGATCGAACTGATTCGTACTGAGTGGACGACCGTGCCGTGACCGCCGCGACGATGAAGAAGTTCGCGAACTTCGCCCTGTACCAAGGCGCCTGGTTCGTCGCCGTCTCGTGTGCCGCGCGAGGCGACGTGTGGACGGGGCCGGCAGCGATGCTGGTCGTGGTGATCGTGCACCTGGCGCTCGTGCCCGATCGCATGCGCGAGCTGCGCTTTCTGTTTGTCGTCGGCCTTTTCGGAACGATCGCGGACAGCGCGCTCGCCGCACTCGGCGTCCTCGCGTATCCGAGTTCGCACGCGAGCTGGACGAGCATCGTCGCGCCACCGTGGATCATCGCGCTGTGGATCGGGTTCGCGACGTTGCCGCGCTTCTCGCTCGCTTGGCTCGCACACAGGCCCGCGCTCGCCGCGCTGCTCGGCGCCGTGGGTGGCCCGCTGTCCTATGCCGCGGGTATCCGCCTGGGCGCCGTCGCGGTCGGCTCGCAACCCGTGCTGACGTGGCTTGCGCTGTCGGCGGAGTACGCGCTCGCCACACCTTTCCTGCTGTGGCTCGCGCCGCGGGCGGACACACGCGAAAAGGCCGCTGTTTAGGCAATTCTTAGGAAGTCGACAGCGACCATTTAGGGTGCCCTGAAGCGGTCCGTGCCCGATGTTGAGCGTCTCCGAAAGAGACGGCTCACATGACACGCATCGACCTCTACACGACTGCCCACAAAGGGCTCCGCTCACTCCTCTTCGAGTCCGCCCAGACCGTCGCGCGCTGCGGAGGCTTGCGCCGCGACGAGATCCGGGCATCGGCCGCGATCGTGCGTCGGACGATCGACGTGCTGCGAGCCCACGCAGGGCGTTGTGACGATCATCTGTTGCCCCCCATCGCGCGGCTCTCGCCCGTTCTCGCGGCCGAAATCGAGACGCGCTTCGACCGTTGCGCAGGCTTCGAGCAGGAGATCGCACGCACGCTCGATCGTCTGGAGGCCTCGACAAGCGGTGAGCGCGCATCGCTCGTGCAGCGGTTGCACAGGGAGATGGGCCGGCTCCTCCGGGAGCACCTCCGGCGCATGGAGCTCGAAGAGCAGCACGCGAACCGCATCTTGTGGGCGCATCTCGACGATGGAGAGCTGGCTGCGCTCGAGCGACAGATGTTCCGCGCCATGTCCCGCGCGGATGCCGTCGAGTGGTTCGCCATCCTCTTTGCCGCCGCGAGCCTGGACGAGATGGCCGCGCTGTTGGGACGACTGCAAGCGTACATCCCCCTCGAGTTGACGTCCGCGCTCTGCGCAGCGGCGAGCGTGCGCTGCGACGAGTCGCGCTCGAACGCGAACACGGCTCGCACGAGCGGTGATGCTGAGGAGCGCGTGGCGTGACGATCTTCACGAGTGCGATCGCCGCCCGATGGTTGGGGTGGGCGCGCAACCACGTCCTCCATCACGCCGTTGCGCTGGGCATCGCGCTCACCGCCACGGCGTGGGTGCCGCTCGGTGAAGCGGACCCCTTGTCCGATACGATCCCCGCGCGCCTCGCGGACACGGGTCTGTACGCCGACTTCGCGGCGCGCACGCTTGCACCCGGCGTGCTCCCGTTCGAGCCGCAGTACCCGCTGTGGACGGACGGCGCGACGAAGCGCCGCTGGATTCGACTGCCGCCGGGCGCTTCGATCGACGCGACGAACCCCGACGTGTGGTCGTTCCCGCGCGGAACACGCTTGTGGAAGGAGTTCTCGTTCGGACACCGCATCGAGACGCGCCTGATGCTGCGCGGCGGCGACGGGACGTGGCGCTTCGCGACGTACGCTTGGAGCGCGGACGAGAGCGACGCCGTGCTCGCGCCTGAGCGCGGCGTCAACGCAGCGTGCGAGTCGCAGCCGGGCAAGCCGTTCGACATTCCCGCGCGCACCGACTGCAACGCGTGTCACCTCGCGGGACCGAACGTCGTGCTCGGCTTCAGCGCGCTGCAGCTCTCGAGCGACCGTGACCCGCTCGCTCCCCACGCGCAAGTACCCGCAGCCGGAGCGGTCGACCTGTCCGACCTCGTGCGGCGCAACCTCGTGAAGAACCTGCCGCGCGCGCTGGTCGGGACACCGCCGCGCATCGCGGCAGCGTCGCCGATCGAGCGCGCTGCTCTCGGTTACCTGCACGGCAACTGCGGCATGTGTCATACCGACTCGGGGCAGCTCGCGAGCCTGGACCTCGATCTGTGGACGTCGTTCGCTGGGATGTCCATCGAGCCTCAGACCCCCGACACCAACGCGCGCCGAACGACGAACGGCCATGCGAGCCGCTTCGTTTGTGACACGAGCACCCATGCGCTGCGCAGCGCCTCTGCGCTGCGCGTGTCGCCCGGTGATCCCGATGCGAGCGTGCTCTTGCGACGGATGGCTTCGCGTCAGCCGCTCTCGCAGATGCCGCCGCTCGGCACGCACGTCGCCGACGCGGAAGCGCTCGAGCTCGTGACGCAGTGGATTCGATCGCAGTCCGGCGCCGTGCGCGTCACGGATCGTACGACGCAGGCCGATGCCGGAGCGCGGTCCGCAGGTGATCCGTGGGTGCCTGAATCACGCCGTGAGTACTCCCGCGGCGGGTACGTGGCACCGACGGATGTCACCGACACCAACTCACTCGACGTCTGCCAGACATCGAGCTCTTCCCAAGCACCCTTGATTTCCAAGACTCCGAAAGACTGAGAGAGAACCACTTCCATGAAGCTCTTCGTTCCGCTGATGCTTTTGTCCTGCACCGCCGGCCTCGCTGCCTTCGTGATGGCCGCGAGCTCGCCGTTCCCGCCCTCCAACCCCTCGCCCGACACGCACGAATCCGCCGCGCAAGACCCCGTCGCGCACGGCAAGTACCTCGTGACGGCCATGGGTTGTGCCGACTGCCACACGCCGCTGAAGCTCGGCGCGCACGGCCCCGAGCCCGACATGTCGCGCTGGCTCTCGGGTCATCCCGACACCCTCGCGATGCCGCCCGCGCCCGCGATTCCTCCCGGACCGTGGGGCTTCGTCGGCGCCGCGACGATGACCGCGTGGTCGGGGCCGTGGGGCACGAGCTTCACCACGAACCTGACGCCCGATCCCGAAACCGGCCTGGGCAAGTGGACGTTCGAGCAGTTCCGCGACGCCGTGCGCTCCGGCCGCCACGAGGGTCGCGGCCGTCCCATCCTGCCGCCGATGCCCTGGATGAACGTCGCCGCGCTGACCGATGCCGACCTGCACGACGTGTTCGGCTACCTGCGCTCGATCCCCGCGATCGTGAACCACGTGCCGCAGCCGATTCCGCCGGCCGAAACGCGCTGACCGAGCGGTGTCCTGCACCGTCCTGCACCGTAGTGCGGCAGTCCGCGCGACGGTGCCCGGCGCAGCCCGGCCGATGCTCGAAATCGTGATCGATCCAGGTCCAAAGCTCGATCGAGTCATCGCCCGCGCGCGGCTAGAATCCGCGCGCCTTGCTCACCTCGATCCCTTCCGAGCTCGTCGCATTCCTCGAGTCCGGCATCTCGATCCTCGTCGGATCGCGGGATGCGCACCTGCGTCCCGAGTTCGCGCGCGGCATCGGCGCGCGCATTCATCCCGGCGGAGGCGAGTTGACCGTGTGGATCCCGTCGACGACCGCGGAGCGCACGCTCGCCAACGTGCGCGACAACGGCCGCCTGGCCGTGTGCTTCGCCGCGATCGATCACCGCTCGTTCCAGTTCAAAGGCCGCACGATCGAAGTGCGCGACGCGCACCCTGACGAGCGCGCGTCGTTGGAGCGTTACCGCGCCGCGATCGCGCAACACTGGGGTCAGGTCGGGATGCCGCCGCGGCTGACGCACCGCATGATCGTGTGGCCCGCTCAGGCGCTGACGTTGCAGATCGAATCCGTGTTCCAACAGACGCCCGGCCCAGGAGCCGGCGCGGCGTTGGGCCGGCCGCGGCGCGGGAAGAAGTCATGAAGCGCCTGTCCGAGCTGGGCCAGTGTTTCCAGGGCGTGATCCCCTCGGTGATCGCGACGTGCAGCGCCGACGGCGAGCCGAACATCACGTACTTGTCGCAGGTGTATTACGTGGACGAGCGGCATGTCGCGCTGTCGTGCCAGTTCTTCAACAAGACGCGCCGCAACGTCGACGAGAACCCGCACGCGACGGTCGTGATGCACGACCCGGTCGACTTCGCCGCGTGGAGGCTGCAACTTCGGCTCGTGCGCGTCGAAACTTCGGGCGCGCTGTTCGACTCGATGTCGGCGCGGATCGACGTGATCGCGTCGCACACGGGGATGGCGGGCGTGTTCAGGCTGATCTCCGCCGACGTGTACGAAGTGCTCGCGTACGACGAGGTCCAGGGCTTCCTCGCGCCGCCCGATTCTGTGCTTTACGCACAAGCGCCGCCGACCCCGCCGGGTCCGATGACGGAGTTGCGCGGGTTGCAGAGCGTGAGCCAGCGGATTGCGGGAGCCACCGACCTCGACGACTTGATCAGTGGTGCGTTGGAAGCACTCGGCGAGTGTCTCGGGTTTGCGCACTCGATGGTGCTCTTGTCCGACGAATGCACGGGCAAGCTCGTGACGATCGCGACCCGTGGCTACGGCACGATGGGCTTCGGCGCCGAAGTGTCGCCGGGCCAGGGCGTGATCGGGATGGCCGCGGACAAGCGTCGCATGATGAGGATCTCGGGCGTGCGCGCCGAGATGCGCTACGGCCGCGCGATCCGCAAGCGCGTGCACGAGATCGGCGAGCACGATGTGTTGGGCCCGGAGATCCCGTTGCCCGGTCTGGCCGACGCGCAGGTGCAGATGGCGCTCCCGCTGATGGTGGGACAGCGGTTGGTCGGCGTGCTCGCGGTGGAGAGCGAGGATCCCCTCTTTTTCGACGATTGGGACGAAGCCTATTTGCAGATCGTGGCGAACCAGATCGCGCTCGGCGTCGATCGGATGCAGACGATCGACGAGGAGTCGGAGGAAGCTGCACGGGCTGCAGCGCGTCCCACAAAAGGTGGCGCGTCCCCCGCGCGCCATGCGCGTACGCGCAAATTCGTCTACTACAAGAACGACGATTGCGTGTTCGTCGACGGCGAGTACCTGATCCGCAACGTGCCGGGCAAGATCCTGTGGAAGATGCTGCGACAGCGCGTCGACCACGGTCAGGGCGAGTTCACCAATCGCGAGCTGCGGCTCGATCCGACGCTCGGTCTGCCGGCGATCAAGGACAACCTGGAGAGCCGCCTGATCCTCTTGCGCAAACGGCTCGCCGAGAAGTGTCCCGACGTGCGCATCGTGCCGATCAAGCGCGGCCGGTTCGCGCTGGAGTTCGACAGCGCGATCGAGCTGACCGAGCGGGAACAGGCCTAGCCCGCAGCCCGCGATCTTGCGGGAAAGGGCCACCGAGGATGGATCACATCCTGCGATACCGCGACGAGGCGATCTTGAACAGGCCGAACGCGGCGAACCCTAGCGCCATCGCGGAGAGGAGAAACCTCCCGAACGGCTGCGCGAGGATCGCGTACACAGCGCCGTTCAGCCCCGACGTTTGCTCCTTGTCGAACGAGAGTGCCGCGTACGCGACCATGCCTCCAACCAAACACAGGACCACGCCCTTGACTACGAATCCGACCTGACCCAGGCGCTCCAATCCGACGCGCGCACCTTCCGACATCGAGGACGTGTCGAGCTTCTCACGAAAGGCCATGGTCAGGCCCATTTTCGTACCGGCGACGCCGATGGCCATGGTGATCAGGCCCGCGCACACGACGATCGGCGTGCCGCCCGGCCAAGCCAACACACCGGAGATGGCCTGCTGCTTGGACTGCGATCCCTTGGATCCGAGGCCGAGCGAGACCGCGGTCGCAGTGGCTCCAAGCGCGCCATGGAAGAGCGCCTTGCCCGCACTGCGAAGGCGCAGGCTGAGCCTCTCGACGCCGTCGCGGTCGCGATGACCGAAGATCGCTTCGCTCGCCTGCCACAGCGCGAGGGCGCCGAATCCGATCGCCGCGATCCACAGGAGAACTCTCCCGAGCGGCTGATCCCTCAAGGTGCGCAGCGCCCCCATCAAGTCGACGCTCTCGTCCGGGGATCCGCCCCACGCGATCTGGAACGCCAGGATTCCGATGACGATGTGGACCACGCCGTAGGCGATCCAACCGACGCGCGCGAGGAACTCGAGCGCGGCATTGTCCCCGAAGTTCCGAGCTCTCGCGCCCTCTGCGTTGGACATTGCGGTGCTCTCGGACAGGGCTGGGTCGTGGAGGCGCAGCGCCGTTGGTTCGACCAGGCACGCCTTGCGGGAGTGCGAAAATCCGATCGATCGGATGCTTCGACAGCGGCTCGCGCTGCAGGATATCAAGAGGTCGGCGCGCGACGGAGGACGCAGCGATACAGGCTGCCGATCTTGCGACAACACCCGGCGATCTGACGGTATGTTTCGCGCCCAGCCGGCACGTCCAGCCCCTTCACGATGTCCTATCTCCCCGGCGCAGATCCGATGCTCACGCTGGCCGTCGTCATCGCCGCCGGCGTGGCTTCGAGCTGGCTGGCGAAGTCGGTGCGTCTCCCGGGAATCACCGGTCAGATCCTGATCGGCGTGCTGATCGGGCCGGTCTTGAGGATCTTCGATCCAGAAGCCGTGCACGGGCTGCAGCCGCTGACGCAGTTCGCGCTCAGCTTGATGGCGGTCACCGTCGGCACGCACCTGAACATCAAGCGTTTGCGGAACGCGTTCCGTCGCTTGGCGCTGTTGTTCCTGTTCGAGGCCACGATCACCCCGATCATCGTTTTCCTGGGACTGTCGTTGATCCCGAGCATGGAGTGGAGCGCGTCGGCGTTGCTTGCGGCGATGGCGGTGTCGACCGCACCGGCAACGATCGTGGCACTCGTCAAGGAAACGCGTTCGCGCGGCGTGTTCGTGAAGACCCTCGTCGCGGCCGTCGCGTTGAACAACGTGGCGTGCATCCTGCTCTTCGAGCTGGCGCGCGCGCTCGGAGATGCCGGTTACGACCCCTCGGGCAAGACGAGCCTGATGTCAGCGCTCCTGGCACCCGCGCACCAGATGGGCGTCGCCGCGTTGATCGGCGGGCTCGCAGCGGTCGCGATGTACTTGATGCAGCGTTTCGTCGTGCGGCCGGCGACGGTCAGCACGGCAGGCGTGCTGGCCATCTTGCTGACGTCGGGGCTGTCGCACTACCTGCACGTCTCGCCGCTCTTGTCGTGTTTGTTCCTCGGCGTCGTGCAGACGAACATGACTGCGGAGCGCGAGAAGCTCGTCGACAAGCTCTTCGCGAACTTCCAGCCGGCGATCCTGGCGATCTTCTTCACGCTGGCGGGCATGGAGCTCGACCTCGGGCTGGCGCAGACCGCCGGCGTGGTCGGCGTCGTGTTCTTCGTCACGCGCGTGGCCGGGAAGCTGCTCTCCGCGCGCATCGCGACGCACCTCGGCGGCGCCACCGACAAGGTGCGCAAGTACTTGGGGCCGGCGCTCCTGCCGCAAGCGGGTTTGGCGATCGGGCTCGTGCTGATCCTGCAGGACGATCCTGCGCTCGCGGACCGTCAGGAGATGACGCACCTGATGCTTGCGGTGGTGCTGACGGTGGTCACGCTGAACGAGATCATCGGTCCGATCCTCACGAAGATGGCGCTGGTCCGCTCGGGAGAAGCCGGCGGGGATCGGCGCCGGCTGCTCGATTTCATCCAGGAGCAGAACATCAGCACGGACTTCACGGCTGAGACGATGAGCGAAGCGATCGAGAAGTCGATCGATCACATGATTCAATCGCACCACATCAAGGTCGATCGCGACACGTTGCTGGCCAGCGTGCTCGAGCGCGAGTCGCAGGCATCGACCTGTGTCGGCGGCGGGCTGGCAGTGCCGCACGCGATCCTGCCTGCGGGTCACCCGATGGTCGGCGTGATGGGCCTGTCGAAATCCGGTTTGGCGTTCGAGACGCCCGACGATCGTCCCGTGCATTGCGTGGTGTTGTTGGCGAGCTCGATGGACGAGAGCATGCGCCACCTGCAGATCCTGGCGACGCTGGCGCGCACGATCGGAACGGATCCGACGATGCAGGATCGGCTCTTCAACGCGTCGAGCCCAGCGCACGCAGCGGAGATCCTGCACGGCGAGGAGTCGGAGGACTTCAACGTGTTCTTGGAGTGAACGACACCGCGGTCCCTGGCGCCGTCGCACACGCAGACGCGCTGCGATCCGAGCTCGGTGTCCTGCGCGAACGTAGTCAGCGCGCCTTCGGACGTGGGGCGGCGGGTGCCTTGCTCTGATCCTCACCCAAGAGGTTCTCACCCTCCTTGAGCAGGTCGGACTGCTGCGCTTGTTCCTCGATGACGGCGGACTCGCTGGACAGTCCGCCTTCCGCCTTCGTGGAGGCCTCGGCGTGCTCACCGACCGGCACCGCCGGAGCAGCTCGTCCCGCAGCTCGTCCAGCGGCGGCAGCAGTCGGTGCATCCGCCGGCTTTCCTTGGAGCATGTTGACCGGGACGCCCTGCGGGAAGATGACCTCGCGGGCATCATCGGGCATCGAGATCCCCGCTTGTTGGTAGGCGCGCTTCACGAGTCGGATGACCGACGAGCGCACCTTCAGCCAACTGTGCTCGCGTCCGTTCAGCCAGAAGTAGACGCGCAGTACGACGGTCGAGCTGCCCAAGCTCTCCACGAGCACTGCAGGCTCCGGGTCCTTCAGCACGGCCGGGTGATCTTGCATGACCTTGCGCGCAGTCTCTTGCGCCAGGCTGATCGCGTCGTCGTAGCCGATGCCGACCGTGAAGCTGTCGCGACGGTTCGCGTTCGTGGTGAAGTTGCTGAGGCTGCTCTTGTAGACGGTGGAGTTGGGGATCTGGGTCAGGTTGCCGTCGAGCGTCATCAGGATCGTCGTGCGGACGTTGAGCTGTTGCACGTATCCGGTCACGCCCGCGATCTCGACCAGGTCTCCGGTCTCGAACGGCCGCTGCATGCTGAGGAAGATGCTGGAGAGGAAGTTCTCGGTGATGTCGCGGAATGCGATGCCGAGGATCAGGCCGAGCAAGCCCGTGCCGCCGACCAGCGTCAGCGCCAACTGCGTCAGGCCGGCCGCCCGGAGAACGAGGTAGACGCCGCACAGGAAGACGAGTCCGCCGATGCTCAGCGCGATCACGTTCTGCAGGAGCTTCGCGCGCACGCGCTTGCGCACGAGCTTCTGGGTCAGGCGTTTCGCCCCCATCGCTGCCACGATCGACAGGGCCAGGACGATCAGCGCGAAGACGATCAGTGGGAGGTTGCGCAGGAAGTCGCGCCACAGTGCGGACAGGCTGTTCTGCGCCTGGGTGAAGTCCAACACCGACGGCACCGGGACCTCCATGCGGTTGACGACGGCGACGACGTCCTGCGTGTTGCGCGCGAGGTCGCCGGCCCACTTCTTCAGCTCGGCCGACTCGACATTGCCGGTGAGGAAGACGACGCCCTCGTCGACTTTGACGTGCGGCGCGGTGAACCAGCCCGTCGCCTCGAGCACCCTCTGCAGCCGATCGCGTATCTCCACGTCGTGGGCGAGCGGGTTGACGACGACCTTGTCGGCCGCTTGGGAGAGTTCCGGTGTGGCTGGCGCGGATGTCGGGGCCGTCTCACCGGGATGCTGCGCCGGCTGTTGCGCGACGAGCGTCGCAGTCAGCGCGATGCAGAGGCAGCCGGACAACACGACGCGTCGGTACATCTCGCCGAAGCGTCGGCGCCGGCGATCCACGCCGAGTCGATCATTGCGCGTCTGCAGGTCGACGCGAGTGGGCGGCACGAGGTCGCTCGCGTGGGGATCGGGTGGCAGGGTCTGACTGTTCACCATTCGCTGACTGTCCATGTTCGGGCCCTGCCGGGCGAGAAGCGCGCGCTCGAGCTGCGGACGCTCCTAGCTCGTGGTCGGGAGCACCGCGCACCCCGTCGGCCGGCACTCCTGGGATACGCGTTACGCCAGCTCCACCTGCCAGCGTTTCCCGTTCAGGGATCGGAGCAACAGGACCCTGTGTTCGTCCAGTACTGGCCACGGTTCCCGCATGGAGACCGGGAGCCCATCCCCGCGAAAAGGGCGTCCAATGGCACCTATTCACCGCATCTGATGCGGCAAAAGAAGTGGATCTTGCGGCGAATAAGGCCGATAATCACCGCACGTCATGCGGCAAAAAGGTACCTACATCCACGAGAAGCCCGGCTGGCCCGTCTTCGCCTGGGAGGACGAGAAACTCGTCCGATTGCTCGCCGCAGTGCGGCATCAGCAAGGTCGCCTGCTCGGCAAGATGGAATCGCTGGGCTTCGAAGTGCGGTCGGAAGCCAGCCTCGTCGCGCTCACCCGAGACGTGGTGACCTCGTCCGCGATCGAGGGCGAGGAGTTGAACGCGGATGAAGTGCGCTCCTCGATCGCGCGCAGGCTGGGCCTCGACGTCGGTGGTCTGCCGAAGGCCGGACGTGATGTCGAAGGCGTCGTCGAGATGATGCTCGACGCGACACAACGCTTCGAAGCGCCGCTCACGAAGCAGCGGCTCTTCGATTGGCATTCCGCACTGTTCCCCACCGGGCGCAGCGGGTTGATGCGCATCAGGATCGGTGCATGGCGCACCGCGGATTCCGGTCCGATGCAGGTGGTGTCCGGCCCGATGGGCCGCGAGAGGGTGCACTTCGAAGCACCCGTTGCGGAACGAATACCTGCGGAGATGAAGCGGTTCATCGACGCGTTCAACGCCAAGGCGACCGTCGACCCGGTGCTCGCTGCGGCGATCGCGCACCTGTGGTTCGTCACGATCCATCCGTTCGAGGACGGCAACGGTCGGATCGCGCGCGCGATCGCCGACATGGCGCTCGCGCGGGCCGACGGCACGCAGGAGCGCTTCTACAGCATGTCATCTCAACTCGAGGCGGAGCGGAAGGACTACTACAGCGAGCTCGAGACGGTGCAGCGCGGAGGGTTGAACATCACAGGTTGGCTCGTGTGGTTTCTGGGATGTCTGGGACGCGCCATCGATGGGGCAGACGGAATGCTCTCCGCAGTGCTTCACAAGGCAAAGGTCTGGCAGCACGTCAGCCAGACATCGATCAACGATCGCCAGCGTCTCGTCATCGAGCGCATGCTGAACGGCTTCCAAGGCTTCCTGTCGACGTCGAAGTACGCGAAGCTCGCCAAGTGCTCGACCGACACGGCGCTGCGCGACATACGCGAGCTCGTGGAGCACGGCATCCTGATGCAGAACGCGAGCGGCGGGCGCAGCACGAGCTATCGGCTGGTGGACTGACAGGGTCCGGATCGCTGACTGCGGAGGCTGGCCTCCCCTGCGTAGTCTCACCGACTCGACGATTCGTCCTTCGCGCTCGCCCCGTTGGGACGCTCGCCTTCGAGGTGCGTCAGGAGCTCGACCATCCGTTCGAGCAGCGCGGCATCGGAGGGCTGGCCGAAGTTGCGCAGCGCGACCTCCTTGACGAACAGGTGCACGAGGTAGCGCAAGCGGCGCGCTTCCGAGTTCTCGACGAGCCGGTAGTCGCGGTGCGCGCCGTTGAACTGCCAACTGCCCGCGACGAGGCGCGAGCGCCAGGTCTCACCCGGCGCGCTGACCGCTTCGGGTTCGGGGATCCCGGACACGCGCTCTTGCGCGG
The DNA here is from genome assembly GCA_038330085.1 of Planctomycetota bacterium. Classification (GTDB taxonomy): domain Bacteria; phylum Planctomycetota; class UBA1135; order UBA1135; genus JAEUIA01. The sequence goes on from JBBQNP010000002.1 coordinate 63,882, forward strand.
CGAGTTCGGCCAGGACTTCGATCTCGACGTACGCCTCGACCACGGTTCCATCTTGTCGCGCGCGCACGACGATGCGTCCGCTGCCGGGCTCATCCGACGCCGCGAAGCGCGCTTCGTTCGACGAGGCGACCAGCGTTCCCGTGCCGTCGAGACGCCAATCCCAATTGATTGCGCCCTCCGGCGTGCGTCCGTCTTCGTCGAGCGCGCGTGCGCGCAACGTACGCACGGCACCGGGAGCCACGCGCAGCTTCGACGGCGTCACGCGCACTCGGTGCAGCGGACCAGGTGGGAACAGCGCGGGCTCGGATGCGGCGTAGGTTTCCGATTCGGACCTCGCCTCGGTGACAGGGCGGGGTTCGGCGGTCTCGCCGGTTTCCAACTCAGCGCCGCGCGAGAGCGAGTTCGCGAACTCACCGTCCGCTTCGTTCCCTGCGGCTGTTCCACGCGCTCCCGGAACGCCGACATCGGCGCGTTCGCCGTTGCGCGTCGCATCGGCGCCGCGCCCGCGCACGTCGAACAAGTCGTACTCCGGCAGCGAGCTCGCGACCCGCCGGAACGCGCGACGAATTTCGCGCGCCATGTTCTTGTTCTTCTGCTCGGAGCGAACGCGCTCGTCGTCGTGGATCAGCGCCATCAGCTCCATCTCGAGCGGAGCGAGCGCCGTGAGGAACGCGAGCGCTGCCTCATCGCGCTGGAAACCGCGTCGCGTTCCAGGCGCGACCTCGAGCTCGGGAAAGTCGATCACGCCCTCGATGCGGCCCGATGCCCACGGACCGAGGCGGCCGTCCTCGTCGAAGGCCTGAATCATGTCGTCGAGCACGGTGGTTCCCCCGCACGCGAGCTGCACGTGCCCGTGCCGCTCTTCCTCGGACGAGATGAGATAGAGCTCGAGCCGCGCTTCCTCCCGACCAGGCACGGGCAGCTCCGAAAGCTGCGCGAGGTGTCGCCCGAGAAAGCGCATCGGTCGCACGACGAAGTGCTTGTGCGCGCGCCCGCGAGAGACGCGGTCGTGGATGTGCAGCTCGACGTCGCGTCCGAGAAGTTGTCCGCGCAATTCGCTCGCGAGGTACGCCTGCAGACGACCCGGTCGGATCTGTCGCGCAGCACCCTCGTGCACGAAGCGGATCACGACTTCGGTGGACGTCGGCGTTTCACCGATGGAGCGCGCGCGCAGTCGTTCGATGATCGCGTCGGACTTTTCCTCCTCGAGGCGCAAGACCCAACCTTCTTCGCTGCCGACGCGCGTGCGGATCTCCATGTTGCGGCCGACGGACCAGAAGCCGAGCAGACCGATGCCGTACTTGCCGAGCGCCATGAGCTCGCGCCGCTGCGAAGGTGTGAGGTCGCGCTTGTGCGAGTGACCGATGGTGGTCGCGATGCGGCGCAGCGCTTCCTCGCGCGGCAGGTCGGGAAACACTCCCGCTCCGTCGTCGAGGACCTTCAACACGCGCGCGCCCTTGTCGTTGAGCCACGTGATCTCGATGCGCCGCGCACCCGCGTCGAGCGAGTTCTGGACGAGCTCGCAGACCGCCTTGCGCGGATCGTTCTGACTGCGCGCGAGCAGTCGGATGAGATCGAAGGAGTCGGCGGGCTTGAGCTTGACGCGACTCGGTTTGTGGGGGGACGGTCGGGCAGTCATCAGGCGGGAGAGGATAGCTTGGGGACAGTCTTTCGGGGCCCATCACGCCAGTGCCGCTAGATGAGTGGGGTGCGTCCGTCAGTTGGATCCCTCGCCGCGTGCAGCGCTGCACTGCACCGCGCAGAACCCCTGCAGGAAATCGAACGCCGAATCGCCCTCGTTCGGGAAGCCGACGTGCGGGTCCACGCGCCGCAGTTCCGGCCCGAGCTCGCGCAGGATCCGCGCCACCTCGACACGCCGGACTCGCTCGGTCGCGTCTGCGATCTCCTCGGTGAGGTCAATGGTCGCGAGCAGGATGCGGCACAAAGCGCGCTGACTCGTGCGGATCCGCGGCAACGGCCCGAACAGGTTCTCGAGCTCGGAACGACGATTCAGCGAATACCTGCGGGAGTTCCCCACCGTCGTCGCGTGGATCATGCCCGCGATCGTCAGGCCCTCGAGCGCTTCGGCCACGCCACGCTTCGTGAAGCGCACCTCGCTTGCCAGATCACGGACATCGAAGGCGCGATCCTGTTCCTCGAGCAGTAGCACTCTGAAGATCTCGCTGCGTGCCGTGGTTCCGAGCAGACCTCTGCCTCGCAAGGCGACGGTCGAACCAAAGGCTCGTTCGGGCAACCGCGACTTGCCTGACGCAACCCAGTCGAATGCCTCGCTCGCATCTGGCCAGCGCTGCTTCGTTGCGCGTTGCAACGTAGCCGCGTATCTCCCTCACGACAGGTTGGACGAACTGTCGCGGACGACATGCGCCAAGCGCGAACGCGAGATCCACGCAGCGTTCGCGACACACCAGTCGATGGACTCGTCATGCAGGCGAGGATCGGCATCACCGAGGCAGCCGGTCAGCACAATGAGCGCCTCGATGTCCACGCAAGCCGCGAAGGTCTCGGCGTTCCATCCGCTCACGCCGAGTGCGGACCATGCGCTCCAGGCGTAGTCGACGAGGAGATCCTTCTCGAAGGTCCTAGAGCTCGCCATCCGCCACCTTCACGCCGAATAAGTTCAGGGCGTTGCTCAACGACCCGCGGAATCCATCGGAGGGATCCTGGGTGCGGCACCACTTCGCAGCCGTGAGCAACTCCGATCGTGTGGGACTCAGTGCCTGCAGGTCAACGACGTGCTTGCTGCGCGGACCATGGTCTGCCGCGGCGTAGAGCTTGAAATGAATTTGATCCAAGCGGCTCGCCAAGTGAATCGTGAGCGTGTTGTAGTGACGCACGAGGCAGCGCTGCACGAACCCCGCTGGAAGTCCGAACTCGAACAACGCCGAGGGTTGCGAGGGCCTCTTCGAGGGTGTCCGGATCCAGGGGTTGCATCGCAGATTAATTTCTCGACTCGATCATATTATCTGATCGACCGTGCTTCTCGCGACGTCCCGCTCCCGGCATCGACAGCCTCAATCGCCGGCCCCATGCCCGGGCACCTTCTCGTACAGCATCCAGTACACGAGCGGGATCACGAACAGAGTGAACACCGTCGACGCGATCAAACCGAAGATCAGCGCCCACGCGAGCCCGGAGAAGATCGGATCGATCGTGATCGGGATCGCCGACAGCATCGCGGCGGCCACGACGAGCAGGATCGGACGCAGGCGCACGGCTCCCGCCTCGAGCACCGCGTCCATGAACGGCCGTCCGCGCCGCAGCAAGTGGTGGATGAAGTCGACGAGGATGATCGACTGGCGCGTGACGATCCCCGACAGCGCGATCATCCCGATCATCGCGGTCGCGGTGAAGAACACCGGGTCGGCGTACCCTCCGACGGTACGGCCCGTGACGAGCCCGAGCACCCAGAACCCGGGCATGATGCCGACCATCGTCAGCGGGATGGAGAGCATCACGATGATCGGGATCACGAACGACCCGGTCTGCGCGACCAGCAGCACGTAGATCATGATCAGCGCAGCGCCGAACGCGAGACCGAGGTCGCGGAACACGTCGAGCGTGATCTTCCACTCGCCTTCGCCGGACCACACGACGTGCGAGCCGTCGATCGTGTTCCACGGGATGCCGCCGCCGCGGAACAGATGCGAACGTCCGGCGAGCGCGCGCGGCTTCGAACCATCGAGCCAGCCGCCGGCGGTGCGCGTTGCCCTGCTCGTCGGCGCCGCACCGGCGTCGGCCTGGTCGGCCATCACGTCGACGACCACGTCGGCCGGAGGACGGCCGGCTGTTTCGGCGAATACGTAGACCACGCGCACGAGGTTCTTGTGGTAGATCGCCTGCTCGGCGTCGCGCTCTTCCCAACGCCCCAGCTCGGCGAGCGGCACGAGGTTGCTTGCCGCATCGGACCGTCCTCGCACTTGCACGCGCCCGAGATCTGCGGCGCTGGAACGGTCGGCGCGCGGCAAGCGAGCGACGATCGCGAGCGGCTGCCGTTCGCCGGGCGCGTGCACGATCCCGATCTCGGCTCCCGACAGCGCAGCCTGCACGGTCTCGGCGATCTCGGCGACGCTGACTCCGTTCAACGCGGCCTTCTCCTGGTCGGGCCGGAACACGAGCTCGCGATGAACGGCTTCGACGGTGTCGTCGGGCTCGACGACGCCCGGCTCGGCGGCGAGACGGCGCCGGACCAGCTCGGCCGCGTCGCAGATCCGCGCGTAGTCGAGATCGTCGCGACCGTAGACCTCCGCCGCGATCGTGTCGATCACCGGCGGACCGGGCGGCAGCTCGACGATCTTCAGCCGCGCGCCCGCCTTCGACGCGATCGAGGCGAGCTCGTCGCGCTCGCGCAGGCCGAGCGTGTGGCTCGCGTCCCGGCGCGATTTCTTGCCGACCAGGTTGACGCGGATCTCGGCCTGGTAGGGCATCGTGCGCAAGTAGTAGTGGCGCACGAGCCCGTTGAAATCGATCGGCGACGGGCTGCCGACGTACGACGTGAAGTCGGTCACCTCGGGAATGCGTGCGACCGCCGCTTCCAGCTCGCGCGCGACCGCGTCGGTGCGCTCCAGCGTCGTCCCCTCGTCCGCATTGACGAGCAGGAGGAGCTCCGCCTTGTTGTCGAACGGCAGCATCTTGAGCGGGACCTGCCGGAACGCGGCCAGCAACGCCGCCGCGCACGTCAGCAGGAACACGACGCCGAGGAACGTCCACGCGCGCGTGCGCGACTCGAGCAGTGGTCGCAGGAGAGTGCGCAACACGCGGTACTGGACGCTGGCGCGGGCAGTGACGAACTCCTCCTGGTCTCCGATGCCCGGCGCGGAGCCGTGACCGCCCCCCGCTGCCCACGGACGCCGCTTCAACAGATGGAAGGCGAGCCACGGCGTGATCGTGAACGCGACGACCATCGACATGACCATCGTCACCGGCACGTTGAGCGCCATCGGCCGCATGTACGGCCCCATCATCCCGGTGATGAAGAACAGCGGCAGGAAGCTGGCGATGACAGCGAAGGTGGCCGCGATGAGCGGCGGCCGGATCTCGCTGACCGCTTCGAGGGTGATCGCGCGTGTCGCCTTGCGCCGCAACCCGAAGTGGCGCGCGATGTTCTCGACGTCGACGATCGGATCGTCGACGAGCAGACCCAGCGACAGGATCAGCGCGAACAGCGTGACGCGGTTGATCGTGTAGCCCGCGAGCATGTTCACCGCGAGCGTGAGACCGAACACCACGGGGACCGCCACCGCGACCACGAGTGCTTCGCGCCATCCCAATCCGATCGTCAGCAAGGCGACGACGATCAGGATGGCGACCCACAGACCCTCGATGAGGTCGGACACCTTCTCGTCGGCGGTCAGCCCGCTGTTGCGAGTGACGACGAGATCGATCCCGTCCGGCACCATCTCGCCGCGCAGTCGTTCCGCTTCGCGCAGCACCGCCTCGGCGACGTGGACCGCGTTGGTGCCCTTCTTCTTCGCGACGGAGATCGTGACGGCCGGCATGCTCGCCGCGGGATCGGTCGCCGCGCCGTGCGCCGTAGCCGGTGCGGTCCCTCCGATCACGGATCCGGCCGCGTGCGCGTGCATTTCGAAGCCGCGTCCCGGTCCCCATCCGTGCCGCACGTACGTCGAGCGCTCCGCGGGACCGTCCTCGATGCGCGCGACCTCGCGCAGGTACACCGGGGTCCCTTGTGCGACGCCGACGACGAGGTTCCCGAGATCCGCCGCGTCGCGCACGACCGTTCCCGTGCGCACGCTGATCGCCTCGTCCTCGCGCTCGATCGTTCCCGACGGGAGCACCATGTCCGCCGCCTGCACCGCGCGCTGCACGTCGAGCAGCGCGAGCCCGCGCCCGGCGATCGTCTCGCGATCCACGTACACCGAGAGCTTCCGCGGCGACCCGCCGGTGATCGTCACACGCGACGTGTCCGCGACCGTGGCCAGGCGCGCAGCCGCTTCTTCAGCGACGCGACGCAGCGTGTACTCGTCCGCGTCCGCCGCCGTCTCGTTGCGACCGCACAAGGTGAGCGTGACCATCGGCACGTCGTCGATCTCGACCGGCTTCATCACCCAGCTCGCCACGCTCGGCGGTACGAGCTCCTTGTTCTCCTCGAGCTTCTTGAAGAGGCGCACGAGCGACCGCTCGCGGTCCTCCCCGACGAAGAAGCGCACGGTGACGACGGCCGAGTCCGTGCGCGACGTCGAGTAGACGTACTCGACGCCGTCGACCTGGTAGAGGACGCGCTCGAGCGGCGTGGTGACGAGGCGCTCGACCTCCTGGGCCGAGAGCCCCGGCGCACTCACGTAGAGGTCGGCCAGTGGCACGACGATCTGCGGGTCCTCTTCGCGCGGCGTCACGAGCAGCGCCCCCGCGCCGACCGCGACCGAGATCACGAGCAGGATCAGCGAGAGGTTCGAGTGCAGGAACGTCCGGACGATCCCGTTGATCCAGCCGCCGCTCGCAGGTTCATGTCCCTCTGCACCAGCGTCCGCATCCGGGTCCAAGGGCGGCGCAGTCACGGATCAGTGCCTTCCTGGCGAAGCCGGAGCATCGACGACGATTTTCTCGCCGGCGACGAGTCCGGACAGTACTTCGACCTGTCCGTCGAGCGTGCGTCCGAGTCGCACGGCCCGCCGCTCGCGCCGACCCTCGACGGCGACGTCGACGCATTCGAGCTGACCGATCGTGTGGATCGCGTCGTGCGGGATCAGGAGCACGCTCTCTTCGCCGATCGGGATCGACAAGCGTCCGAACATCCCCGTGTACACGCCCTCGGGACACGGGCCGGTGACTTTGACCTGGAACGTGCGGCTGGCGGATTCCGCTTCGGGGACGATCTCGCTCACGGTGCCGGAGCAGGTGTGGTCGAGCGCGTCGACCTTGACCGACACGGCTCCGCCGACGTGGAGGAAGCGCGAGAGCGACTCGCGCACGCTCGCGACCATCTGCATCTGCTTGGCGTCGAGCAGCGTGACCACGATCTGTCCCGGAGTGACGGTGTCGCCCGCGTTCACGCGCTTGTCGATGACGGTGCCGTCGATCGGACTCTTGATCGTGGCGTAGCTCATGATGCTCTCGGCTTCGGTCAACGCCTGCTGGGCGCGCGCGAGGCCGGCTTCGGCGCCTGTGGTCGCATTCACGGCGCGGTCTTTCTCGATCGCTGCGACGGCTTCCTTCTCGAAACCGGCGCGCAAGCGCGACTCTTCCGCGCGCGCCTGGGTCAGTACGGCCTGGGCTTGCTCGATCGCCGACTGCGCCTGCGCGCGGCGCGCCTCGAGGTCCGCTTTCTCGAGCTCCACGAGGACTTCGCCGCGCGTGACGAGTTGACCGGCGATGACGTTCACCTGCATGACGCGCGCGAGGAGGCGCGACGCGAGCTCGATGCGGTGCACGGGTTGGATCGTGCCGACCGCAGTCTCTTCGAGCGGCAGCGTGCGAACGTCGACCGCGACGACGCGCCCCGATCCGATCGGTCGTGTTGCAGGTGCCGCAGTCGAGTCGTGCGCGACCTTGGGCTGGAACACGCCGACGAGCCACAGCATGAGCACGACGACTCCGACTGCGAACGCCGCGAGCACCGTCGTGACGATCAGCCAGCGAGGGAGGCGCCTGCGCCCGAGCTTCGACGTCACGGAAGATGTCTCCGATCGTCGATCCTACGTGCTCTCTTCGAGGTGGTCATGGCGGGAGACAGTGACGATTCGCCGAAGCAGGCGGGGTGAACGCAGCGGCTCATGCGCCCCGACGAGAGAGTGTCGCAGAAGTCCCCCCGTGATCGAGTACGCACTTCGGCCGAGCGGCTTGCTCCGATGGGCGTATGGCCTGCTCGAGCGGCGAGCGCCTATCTTCGTGTGTCGAGTCGTCGCGAGCGGAGCGCCGCCCACGCAGAGTGTCCCGAGAGAGGTTCGAAAGAAGATTCCCATGCACGGTTTCGTCGACAACATCGAAGAGCTGACGAAGAGCAACTCCGACTTCCGCCGCGTCCTCTACACGGGCAAGCACCTGCAGCTCGTGCTGATGACGATTGCGCCGGGCGGCGAGATCGGCGAGGAAGTCCACGAGGACCGCGACCAGTTCTTCCGCGTCGAGAAGGGCAAGGGCGAGGCCTGGATCGACGGCAAGGTGAAGAAGATCGAGAGCGATTTCGCGATCGTCGTCCCCGCCGGTGCGCGGCACAACATCAAGAACACGGGCGACAAGCCGCTGAAGCTCTACACGCTGTACGGTCCGCCGGAACACAAAGAGGGCACCGTGCGCACGACGCGCGCGATGGCCATGGCGTCGGAGGAGCATTTCGACGGCAAGACGACGGAGTGAGTGGCTTGCGTTGAACTCGGTCGGCCGCGCTGACCGAGGACTGCGAGCATCAGCGCGCGTGCTTCCTCCCCGATCGAGTCCGGTCCAAGCGCCGACGAAGGCGATCGGACCGGACCAGCGATTGCATCTTGGGAGTCACGCGCCCACGGTCTGAGCCGCGAACAACCCCGCGAGCGCGGCGCCGACGCGCTCCCGCTGCGGTTCGGTCGTGACCTCGAGGAACAGTTCCTGGAATCGCGGGTGGGTGACGCCGCTCAAGATGAAGCTCCAGCGCTTCGCCGCGAGCACGGCTGCGCGGATCTCACCGGTCTGCGCTGCGTCGAACGACCGCCCAACGAGTCGCGACAGGTTCGCGATGTCGTGCTCGACCTGCTGCTTCAACAGTCCGTCGACGGCCGCGACGAGCTCGATCAGATCGTCGATGGCCTGGTCGCGTTCATCCGCGTCCGCCGCCGCGAACGCGCGCAGGGTCTCGAGGTGGTCGAGCTTGGCGTGCTGGGATTCCTCGAGCCAGTGGGCCCGGAAGATGTCCTTGGTGAACGGATCGAGGCCCGCGTCGTCCTTGAAGGCGTCGACGTAGTGGAGCTGCGTCATCCACTCGATGGCGGCGGTCAAGAGGAGCACCGCCGCGTTGCTCTTGGAGAGGACGAAGCGCGCCGTCCCCGTCTCGTCGCCGATGAGCGAGAGCTTGAACCCCATCTGCCCGTCGACGCGATCGCGGATGGCGCGGAAGAGGTTCATGTGCTTGACCTCTTCCGCCGCGAAGTTCGTCAACGCGTCGAAGGCGACGCGCTGTTCGAGTTGGAAGTCGCGCGCGAGGGCGCTCACCTTGGGCGCGATGAACTCTTCGACGTAGCCGAAGAGGTGCGCGTAGGCCGCGAGCTCGACGTGGGTGAGCACGCGCTTCTCGTCGTGGTCGAGGCAGGTGATGGCGCTCGCACCGGAGAGCGAAGGCGGCAACCAACGACGCGCGGGATCGAAGCGCTTGGTGCCGAGGACGTCGTCGATCCTCCAATTGATGCGGTAGGAGGTCTCGAGGCAGTTGCCGTAGGAGTAGGTGTTCATGTCGGGCAGGTGTGGGTTGGGGCCGCCGAGGGCAGCCGTTTCAGAACGATGGGTGCGAAACAAGATCGCCGACACCGGGCCGGCCCGCAAGGGATTGCAGAACGATAAGTGGTGAATTGCCGGTGCTTGCCCTAACCTGTTGCGAGAGGCAAGGATAGGCCTCCAGCATGGCTCGCCCGAAGACCTACACGCGCCCCGAGGTTCTGCGCCGCGCCGCGGACCTGTTCGCCCGCAAGGGGTACGAGGGCGCGCACCTCGCCGAGCTGGTCGAGGTGACCGGGCTCAATCGGTTCAGCCTCTACAAGGAGTTCGGCGGCAAGGAGGGTTTGTTCCAGTCCGCGTTGGAGGCGTACCTCGAGACGCTCGCCGCGATGGACGCGATCCTGACGCGCGATCCGCCCGGGATGGCGAACCTGCGCGAGTTCTATCGCGCGCAGCTCGCGCACGAGTTCCCGAACGGGTGTCTCGCGATCAACACGATCCGCGAGAAGCAGGTCGTGCCGCCGCAGGCGTTCGCGATGATCGAGAAGTTCGCGGCGTCGGCGGAGGAGGGATTCCGGCGCAACCTGGCGGCGGGCGTGAAGAGCGGTGACCTGGCGAAGGGAACGGATGTCGATGCGTTGGCGAAGTTCCTGGTCGCGTTCAACATGGGGATGATCAGCTACGGCATCGTCGCGCAGGACGACTCGGATCGCGTCCGCATCGTGGGCGTGATCGAGCGGATGCTCGGGCTGAGCGCGGTCCGGAAGTAGATCCCGCAGAGCAGGATGCGGAACTGCGCCCGCTCGTCCTGCACCGATCGTACTTCCGCGATCCGGCGAGCTCTTGCACGAACGCGATGTTCAGCGCGCCGTCGCCGTGCGCATTCGTCTAGGCGCTTCAGCGCAACACGCCACGAACTGCTATCCCAGGCGAGTCTCCGTCGCGCGAGTCGATGCAAGTCGAGTTCTGCACGACGACCCCGAGCCGCCGCTCTCCGCGGACGGGCAACGTCGCTCACTCCTCGAAGCGCAAGGGCAAGTACTCGGGAAACCACATCGCTTCGCGCACGCGCTCCTCGAGTCCCCCGCCCGGACCCTCGAGCAGATCGGCGCGCGACTGGCCCTCACTCACGGCACGCCGGATCACCGCGCACGCGATCGCATGGGACACGTCGCGGATGCGCGAGAGCGGAGGAAACACCGAGCCCGCCGCGAGATCCTCCTCCGTCACCGCCGCGGCCACCGTGCGCGCCGCATCGAGGAACATCGCGTCGCTGATCCTCCGCACGCGACCGACCCACGCGCCCAAGCCGACGCCGGGGAAGATGAACGTGTTGTTGCACTGACCGATCCGGTGCACACGTCCGCCGTGCTCGACCGGCGCGAAGGGGCTCCCGGTCGCGACGATCGCGCGGCCTTCGCTCCAGCGCAACGCCTCCGCCGGCGTGCACTCGCACTTCGACGTCGGGTTCGAGAGCGGCAGGATCAACGGTCGCGCAACGTGTCGCGCCATCGCGCGCACGACGCCTTCGTCGAAGAGTCCGCGCGTCGTCGACGTCCCCACCAGGATCGTGGGCCGCAGGTTGTCGACGATCTCTTCGAGCGTCATGTGCGCCCGGTCGCGCACCTTCCATCCGGCGCTCTCGTCCGGCGCGCGCGCGAAGTCGACCTTGAACCCCTCGAGCCCCGCGCGGCCGCGCACGACGAGCCCGCCGCGGTCGATCATCGACACGGCAGCGTGCGCTTCGGCCGGCGTCGCGCCCTCGTCGACGAGGCCGGCGACGAAGAGTTGCGCGATGCCCTGCGACGATGCCCCCGCGCCGGCGAGCAAGAGTCGCTGATCGCGCAGGCTTCCGCCGGTGATGCGCAAGCTCCCCAACATTCCGGCCAGCGCGACGGCCGCCGTGCCCTGGATGTCGTCGTTGAAGGACGGAAGTCGGTCGCGGAAACGCTCGAGCTGCGTGATCGCGTTCTCCTTGAGGAAGTCCTCCCACTGCAGCAGTGCGCCCGGACAAACCGTGCACACCGCCTCGACGAACTCGTCGACGAACGCCTGGTACTCGGCGCCGCGCACGAGACGCCGGCGCAATCCGAGGTAGAGCGGATCGGCGAGACGTTCCTCGTTCTCGGTGCCCGCGTCGAGCATCACAGGCAGTGTCGTCGTGGGCGGAATCCCGGCGCACAGCGTGTACAGGCACAGCTTGCCGATCGGAATTCCCATTCCGCCGGCGCCTTGGTCGCCCAGCCCCAGGATGCGCTCGCCGTCGGTGACGACGATCACGGAGGGATCGTTCACCCCGCTGTTCCGCAGCACGTCGGCGATGTGACCGCGCTGATCGAAGCCGATGTAGAGTCCGCGCGGGCGGCGATAGAGGTGCGAGAAGCGCTCGCACGCTTCGCCGACCGTCGGCGTGTACACGATCGGCATCATCTCGTCGATGTGCGCGAGCAGCAGACGGAAGAAGAGGACTTCGTTGCGGTCTTGCAGCGCGATCAGGTTGACGTGCTTGGCGATCGGCGTCGGGGCGGCGAGGAAGTTCTCGTACGTGCGCTCGAGCTGCTGGTCGAGCGTCGAGATGGCGGGCGGGAGCACGCCGTGGAGACCGAGCTTGTCGCGCGTGAACGCCGTGCCCTTGTTGGTCCGTGGTTCGTGGATCAGCGCGTGACCCTTCGAGCGCACGGCGATGTAGCGAGTGTCGTCGGTGGGGTCGATGCGCAGGGTCCAGTCCATAGGGGGGCGCGCGGGTGGGCTCGGGGTGGGCGGCTCGACGCGCGCGATCGCGGCAGTGTCGCTGATCGGATCGAAGCGATCGAGGATCGGCGGCTGAGGAGGACGTCCGGAAAAAGGACCGCCGGTGCATGGAGCGGGCTTTCCACGTTTCCTGGTGGTGGTCGTCGGGTGGGCAAGTCTATTCGCCGCACGTTCTGCGGCTAATAGGCTTGCGCTTGCGGCGAATCCGGTCGATGATCACCGCAAGTCATGCGGCAAAAAGGTACCTACATCCATGAGCGGGCCGCGTGGCCCGAATTCATCTGGAGGTCCGAGCTGCTCGCCGGACAGCTCGCGTCCGTGCGCCATGAGCAGGGCCGGCTTCTGGGCAAGATGGAAACGCTGGGCTTCGACTTGCGGTCCGAAGCCAGCCTCGTCGCGCTCACCCGCGAGGTCGTGACCTCGTCCGCCATCGAAGGCGAAGAGCTGAACGCCGACGAAGTCCGCTCGTCGATCGCGCGCAGGTTGGGGCTCGACACGGCCGGTCTGCCGAAAGCAGGTCGCGACGTCGAAGGCGTCGTCGAGATGATGCTCGATGCGACGCAGGGTTTCGAAGCACCGCTCACCAAGCGGCGGCTCCTCGACTGGCACATGTCGTTGTTCCCGACAGGGCAAAGCGGGTTGGCCCGCATCCGGGTCGGCGCCTGGCGAACGAAGAGCTCGGGACCGATGCAGGTGGTGTCCGGTCCATTGGGGCGCGAGAGGGTGCACTTCGAAGCGCCGAAGGCCGAACGCCTTGAAGCCGAGATGAAGCGGTTCATCGCCTGGTTCAACGCCAAGTCGTCGATCGACCCCGTGCTCAAAGCTGGGATCGCGCACTTGTGGTTCGTGACGATCCATCCGTTCGAGGATGGCAACGGCCGGATCGCGCGTGCGATCGCCGACATGACGCTCGCACGCGCGGACGGCATCAAGGATCGCTTCTACAGCATGTCGTCGCAGATCGAGAAGGAGCGGAAGGACTATTACCGAGAGCTCGAGACTGCGCAGCGCGGAGACGTCGACATCACCGGCTGGCTGACGTGGTTCCCGGGATGTCTCGGCCGCGCGATCCAGGCGACGGACGAGATGCTCGCCGCGGTCAACTACAAGGGCCGCATCTGGCAACACATCAGCCGCATTCCGATCAACGAGCGCCAGCGTGCTGTGATCGAGCGCATGCTGAATGGGTTCCAAGGGTTCTTGTCCACCTCGAAGTACGCCAAGCTCGCCAAGTGCTCGACGGATACTGCGCTGCGGGACATTCGCGAGTTGGTGGAGCACGGCATCCTGATCCGGAACGGAGCAGGTGGCCGGAGCACGAGCTATCGCTTGGCGGAGTTGGAGTAGCGACGCGTGAAGTCCGTGGCTTCGAGCGCCGGTACGGCGAACGGCGAATCAGCCCGGTACACGTGGGGCACGCCCGATCGCGACAGGAACGGCTGCATCTACGTGGATCCTTCAAGAGCGTCGAAGGATCGTGGATGCTCGCCTTCGAGCGCTGTGCCCCAGCCTGTGTTGTGAACCCAAGAGCTGTGCGGTCGGGCCGGGGTCGTGTTCAGCGCGCGATATCCTGCGCACCATGGCCCGCCCCGATCCCGTCGCGAGTGCCCTGATCCAGACCGCGTTCGAGTTGCACCGCCGCAAGCTGTGGCTCGAGGTCCCGAGCGATTCGCCGTTCATGGTGCGCGTCCCGGGCGAAGAGCATCCACTCGTCGCGACGATCATGGGCCACGCGGGCGACGACTACGGGCTCTTGTTCACGAGCGGCGAGCGCGCGCTGCAGGACATGATGAAGATGGCATCGGGCGGCATCAACAATCCCGAAGCGGCGCATGCGCTGGCGTTGTCGAGCTGCTCGATGATTCCGCTGTCTAAAATCGTCGCGAACATGCGCAGCGTGCTGACCGCGGCCGGATTCCAGGGTCGACGCGAAAGCATCGCTCCGTTCTTCGTCTTCAAAGAGTCGCACGGAGATCCGCGCGCGCCGCGCAAGTCCGAGCAGAGGTTGATGACCGCTTGCATGCGCGCGGTGATCGCTGCGCACGAAGCGGGTGAGCTGCGTGTGGATGCGCCCGATCCGAAGCGCAAACGGATCCTCGAGATCACCGTCGAGGGCGAAGGCGACGCGCGGCGCACGACCACGCGCACGGCGAAGTGGCCCAAGCTGTCGGCGGAAGAGGAAGCCATGTGGCCCGCCCTGGATCGCTACGCTGAAATCGGTCCCACGCCCAAGGACGCCGAGTGGCTCGTCGGCCTGGTGACGGCGCCAAGCGTGCATGCCCCGAACGGTTCCGCGTTGGCGCTGAGCTTCGTAGCGCAGCGCGAACCGCGTGAGATGTTGTCGGCGGAGCCGGTCAAAGCCGGCGATTTCAGCACGGTTGCCGAGCAGTTGGAGATCGCGCTCGACTACGGTCACCCGAAGTTGATCGTGTTCACGAACCCAAAGATGCACGCCGCGCTGGCACCGAACCTGATCGCGCAGGGCATCCACATCGATCTCGATCCCGAGCATCCCGACATGGTGGGGCTGCTCGAGTTGATGGGAACCGAGCTCGCCGAGAACGCTTCCCATGCGGCGTGGCTCGCACCCGACGCGGCGATGCCTTCGACGTTGGAGGAGTGGAAGCAAGCGGATTTCGCGATGACCATGCGTCTCTCCGAAGAATCGCTGGCAGCCGGTGGTCTGTCGAAGCGCGCGATCGAACGCTACTTCGGCTCCATGGATCTCGCGGACGAGGTCATGGAAGAGCTCGACGATCTGCAGCCACTCCCGTGTGTGCTCGAATGGATGTACGTCGACTACCGCGCGAAATCGAAGTCGGCGACGTTCCTCGAGAAGCGCCTTAAGAAGCGCTCGACGACGCCGGTGGAGCGCGCGTTGATCGAAGCGCGGATCGATGCGCGCCTGTCGATTTACCGCGTGGTCTCGACGCAACCAGGCGAGTGCCTGGAGGTCGAGGACGTGTTCGACGGCGCGCGTTTCACGGTGCACGACGCAGCGTTGTCGGGCTGCGACGTGGACGGCACGTTCCTGCCGGCGCGGATCCAGCGCCTGGGCAAGTGGAACTTCTCGCTGCTCGCTGGTCCGCCGATTCCGCCGATTGCGATCCAGTACGCGCTGATGTTGTTCGAGGAGTTGGGCGTGGAGTTGTCGGCGGCGGGCTTGCAGCGTTCGTCGCACGTGATGGGCGCGCTGTGGGAGCTGGCGCTCCCGCGTTCGCGCCCGGATATCGAGATCACGAACTCGGACGGCGACGAGTTGGTGTTGACCACCGCGACGTTCCAAGTCGCCGACGCGAGTGCGCTCGTGCGCGCGCTCGGAAAGCGCAAGGACATGAAGTACGAAGAGAACGAGGGTGCCTGGGTGTGGTGGCGGAAGGGTGGCCCGATGGGTGGTCCGGCAGGTGGCGACGAGCACACGGTGGTCGGTCGCATGGAGATGATGGACGATCGGTTGGTGTTGGAGGTCGATTCAGCCGAGCGCTTGGAGCACGCGCGGATCTGGTTGGAGGCGTTGCCCGGCGTGCGTTTCGAGCGCGCGACGCAGCGTGACTGGAAGGACGAGGAATCTCCGCTGGATGACGAGCTTCCGGTGCGCCAAGAGCCGTTGTCACCCGAAGCGCAGCGGGATGCTGACGAGTGGCTTCGCAAGCAAGCGTTCGAGTGGCTCGACCAACCGGTGCCGGCGTTGCGCAATCGAACCCCGCGTCAAGCGTGCAAGACGAAAGACGGTCGGCGTGCGGTGGCGATCTTGATTCGCACGATGCCGGACGTCGGCGGCTCGGGAGGTACGTGGGTGCCGCCGCGGGAGGAGTTGTTGAAGGAGTTGGGTCTCGGCAACAGCCGCACTGGGTCGGCGAGCGCGGAGTGAAACTGGGTTCAATCAGCTCGAGGCGAATGTGCCGGCGGGAGGGGGGGTGAGTTCAGGATGACCCCGCCGCTCCCCCCATTCCTGCTTGGGGAGGGACCAGATCCGATCCAATGCGGTGGTGAACTTGACGAAATGTGCCGATACAGGGCATATTGTCCCCCATACCAGCATGAAACGTCAAGTCACTACCGAGGCCTTCTTCGCCAGACATCCGGTCTTTTCCCTGGAGGAAGCGGCGCTGGAATTGGCTCCGCCCGGGGGAAAATCCGGCACCGTCGAGCGGCTGAAGCACCACCTTGCGAGCGGACGATTGGTGCTGCTCGCGCGCGAGCTGTACGCGGTCGTTCCGCCGGGGATGGATCCGCGGAAAGCGCGCCCCGATCCGTTCCTTGCAGCGGTGGCGGCACGCTCGGACGCGATCTTCTCGCACCACAGTGCGTTGGAACTATTGGGGGCAGCGCACTCGGTGTGGCGCGAGTGCACCGCGTACAGTCGACGCAGGCGGCGTCCGCTCGTGCTCACGAACGCGAACGTCCATTTTCTGGAGGCACCCGTGGCGATGGCATTGTCGGACGGACGATCGCTCGGAACGCGCAAGGTCGAGAGATCGGGACGGATCCTCGAGACCACCGGTCCCGAGCGCACGCTCGTGGAAGGCTTCCGCAAACCGCGCCTCGTCGGCGGGCTTGAGGAGTTGCTCGTCTCCGCGAGCGGGTTCGCGACGCTGGACCTCGACCTCCTCGAACAGGTGCTCGAGCGGTATGGCGTTGCCAACCTGTGGTCTTCAACGGGTTGGTTCCTCGAGCGGATGCGTGCGACGTTCCACGCGTCGGACGCGCTGCTCGAACGGTTCGAACTTCACGTCCCGTCTTCGCCGCAGTACTTGGAGCGCGGCCGCCGCGGAGGTCGGTTGGCGCGACGCTGGAATCTGATCGTGCCGACCGAAGTCGATCGGCTGGGTGAGCCCGATGAGCGTTAGTCGGGAATTCCTCGAGCGCGGTGCAGCGGACACGGGCTTTCCCGCAGCCGGCCTCGAGAAGGTGGTGCGCCTGGGCGAACTTGCCGGAAACGTGGGCCGGCATCCTGTGTTGGGCGAGAAGCTCGTGTTGAAGGGCGGGACTGCGCTCAACCTGGGGTTCGGTCCTCCCGGACGCCTGTCGGTCGACTTGGATTTCAATTACGTCGGCGCCGTCGAGCGCGAGCTGATGTTGGTCGAGCGGCCGCAGATCGAGCGGGCAGTGACGGAGCTTGCTCGCCGGAGCGGGTATCGGGTGCAGCAGTCCGCGAACGCATTCGGCGGGCGCAAGCTCTTCCTCCACTACCGCTCCGTCCTCGGGCCCGAGGAGCGGATCGAGGTGGATCTCAACTTCCTGCTCCGCTTGCCGTTGGCCGAGCCTGAGATGCGTGAGCTGTGGCAACCGGGCGATCTGGATCGGCCGCGTTTGCGGTTCGTCGCGGTCGAGGAGCTCCTGATCGGCAAGCTCTGCGCGCTCCTCGATCGCTGCGCTGCACGAGATGCATGGGACGTGGCCAACCTCGCAGCGGAAGTGGCCGCGGTCGTGGAGGGACCTGAGTTCCGCGGCCGGTTCCTGATCCTGGCGGCAACGCTCGATCATGCGCCGGATTCGTATCGGGAGTCGAGGCTTGTCGAACGCGTCACTCAGCAACGGGTGGACGAGCAGCTCATGCCGATGCTGGTGACGGGTGTTGCGCCGCGTGCGACCGATCTCGTCACTCTGGCATGGAAGCGAGTCGCGCCACTCCTCGTCCTCTCTGATATGGAGCGTGGTTTCATCGAGGGTCTGGACGCAGGCGAGTTGCGCACCGAGCTCCTGTTTCCTGTGAATCCCGACGAGGCGGAGCGATTGGCACGACATCCGGCCCTCTTGTGGAAGGCGAAACACGCGCTCGAGCAGCACCGCCGTCTCGGAGAGAGCGGAGCCAAGGGCTGAGCGGTCGAACGGGGGTCTCGAGCTGCGTGCTCTTCGTCTTGCCGCGTCGGACGCGCTGATTCATTCGACGACGTTCGCACGCGGACTACCGCCTGCTTCGCGAGCGAGGCGCTGCATTTCCTTGCCGGCTGCTTTCTTGGCCGCTTGTGCGCGGGCGCGATCCTCGATCGACGTCACGACTTGCGGCCGTTCGCGGCGGAAGCGTTTGAAGTAGAGGTCCTCGATGAACTGTGGGAGCGGCGCCTTCCACGGTTCTTGACGGTGGTTGGCAAGGCTGCCGAACTTCTTCGGGTTCAGGCCGAGTTCGCGTGCCATCTGGATGTGCGCGTGGGAGAGATGGAAGCGCTTACGGGCGTCGATCCAGATCTGGAGGTCGGGCGAGATCTTCTTCTTGGCCATGATGTCATCCTGAGGGGTCGGTGCCGGTCGTCGCAGGACTGGATCGGCTCGCGACGTCGGGGCCGGACTCGTTGTGTCCATCCACTTCGAGAAGCGCTCGGGCCAAGTCGAGCTCGTCGCTCAGGGCGTACTTGGCGCAATCGTCCTCGAAGACGATCAGCTCGACGCCGTCCTCGACCAGGCGTCGATCGACTTCGAGGACCAGGCGACAGAGCGAGCGCAGGCAAACGAACATCGCTTCGTCGCGTTGCCCACGGAGCGATGTGAAGATGATCTCGAAGAGGTGCGACGTCGCCGCCAACCACGCCGCGGTCTGCCAAGGTTGGCGCTGACCGTGCGCGTTCCGCAGCACGTACTTGCCGCTGAATTCGCCCGCGTAGGTAGCGGCTGCATGCGCCTGAACACGCTCGGCGATGGAAGGCGGAAGTTGGCCGGCCGGCAGGCGGTGGTTCAGGTGTTCGACGCCGGCGAGGAGCGTCTCGAGCTCCGCGTCGGGCAGGTGTTCGAGCATGCGCTCGAGGACGAGGCGTAGTTGGAGGTCCGAGAAACGCCGAAAGCGGGCACGCAGGTGTTCGCGATCCAACACGAGGGTCATGAACGGCGATGGTGGCGTGGACTTGGTCTGGTGGCAACGTTTGGATGCGCGCGACTCGCCCGCACGCGCATGAATCACTAGGTATCTAGTCATGCGTGCGCGCAGTAGCCAGTCGACCCGGCGTGAGGACTTCTTGGGCGGGTCCGTGGCGGCCTGCATCCAACCTCCAATGAAGTCGCGGGAAACGACGCGCTCGATCAGCTCAGAACTTCGTCGCACCGTAGCGCGCACCACTCCTGCAAGAACTCGAGTTGTTCCGCGTCGGGAAGCCTGATTCGCGGGTCTACTCGATGCAGCTCGGGCAGAAGCTCACGCACGATGCGCGCTTCTTCCACGAGACGAACCCGGGCAGGGGACTGCGCCTGTTTGGCTGCTGCGGATCGGGGCTGGCTAAGGCCTCATGTGAAGGCGCTGGTGCCCATTGATCCAAAGCTGGATGTCGGGGGTGATCTTCTTGGCGGCCATGGATTCAGCGTCTCGCCTGCCAGTGGGCGTAGGCCTCGATCCACTCCGCACCCGTAGGTCGCGGCGCTGGCAGTGGCAACTCGAGTAGGAGCAACGGCTGCCGTCGGCCGTTGCGAACGCAGATGGCCAGGATCTGACCGGTGGAATCGACGTCGATGCGCTTCACGCTTTTCGCGTTGCGCCGCGATCGTCTTGCGCTCGCCATTCAGGGTTCAGGTGGGAGGAGGCATGGCGGCGCGAAGTGGTTGCGTACCGCGCGCATCATGGAGGCGGTCGGCGGGCTCATCATATGCGCTGCGCCCATCGCCGGCCTCGTCACCCCGCGAGCCGGCGTACGTTCCACTCGAGCTTCGTCGCATCCGGCGAGATCGGTTGGTAGTCGTCCGTCGAGAACGGCGTGAAGCCCTCGACCGCTTCGACTTCCCATCGGCAGAACATGCGGAGTTGCGCAGGGAACGGCGCAGGGTTGACCCGCATGACGCTGATGTGCATGCCCGCTCCGAGAGCAAGGAGTTGCGAAACTTCCTCGCTCAAGTAGCGCGGAACATGACCGACCAGAGTGTGGTCGTCCGTGCGCAACGCGACCGCATGCGGATCGCGCGGGTTCTGGATGTCGGACATGCAGAAGAGCTGTTCACCGGGTTGAAGTTCGACGATGCGTGCTTCCGCGTGCCGCATGGTGAGGATGCCGCGAACTGGGAAGATGTAGTTCCACCTGCCGTTCACGGAATCGAACGCAGGCGGTGAGAAGAGCTCCATGCGATCGGTCGCGCTCTTGCCCGCGCCGCGTCCCAGGATTTCGATCGGGCGCGCCATGCCGACGTCGAGCCCGATCCCACGGACATACTCCTGAAAGTCCGGTCGTGACTTGGGCATGAGACGGTTCTGGAAGACCGGGTGGAGCTCGTCGCTGCGGTAGACGCGTTGTGGCTCGAGCGGACCTAAGAGCCGCGCGAAGCCGTGGGTTCGCGCTTCGATGGCCCCGCGGAGATGGGCGAGTTCGTACTTCGGCGAGTCGGGAAGCTCGACCAGGCGAGCGACGGGGAAGTACATGCCGGCGTCTCGAGGTTGCCAGGCCATGAAGAGAACGTTGTTGGTGACGAGCATGTTTCAGCGGCGGAGGTTCAGCAGCCCTTGACGTTGCACCCTATGGGATTCGTTCACGATCGCTGGTGCGCAATGTATTGCGATGGGTCGTCAGGTCGACGCCTCGATCGAAGTGGCGGCGGAACGCTGAAAGGTGGCCCCGTTCGTGCGTGTCGCCATGCGCCGGGATCGACTTGCCCTTGCCGTTCAGGTGTCGGATGGAGGACGGATGGCGGAACGAAGTGCCTCAGGGTTGCGCGCACCGTGGAGGACACGGACGATTTCGAGCGGTCGCTGGTCGGGGCGATACACGATGAAGTGGTTGTGGACCAACCAGAAGCGCAACGACTCGTCCGTGAGATCCGTCCGGAGGTGCCCGATGTCCGGCATCTCTGCGAGTCGGTCACCTGCGTCGAGGATGTCGAGGAGCACCGACTCCGCGCGATCGGGATGGCTCTCGCGGGCGATGAAGTCGACGAGCTCCACAAGATCCTGCTCAGCCCGGGGGGTCAGTCGGAACCGTCTCACCTGGGTTTCTTGCGGTGCGAATCGACTCTGCGCACCAGCCGTTGGGCTGCCTCGTCGCCGTCGACGAGCAGCCCGGCTTTCGCTTGAAGCATGCCTTCCGCGATTTTGCGCCGCGCCTCGGCCTTCCATTCGTCGGCCTCGGCGAGGAGACGCAGACCTTCGCGGACGACCTCGGCGGCGTTCTTGTACATGCCGGAATCGAGCTTCTTCTGGATGAGTGCTTCGAGCTCGGGGGTGAGTGAGACGTTCATGGTTTCATCCTGGCATGCTGGTCCATTCTTGTCCATTTTGGACATCGGAGCCCGCGTGGAAGCGTCCTGAGGGCATTCGGGATTTGGGTAGCGGAGCCGAGGTGGTGGAGACTCGCCCTGGGGTGCCCAAACGGGAGTTGGATGGCGCGAGCCGACGTGGTTGGCCTCGTTCTCGGTGGAGAAAGGAACCGTCGAGTTGCCTGCCAGCGGAAGTCGAGGGCTCGTGACTTGGCTCCGGACTGTCTCGGGACGGAACCAAGCGTTGTCGTTCGAGCCGACGGTCTCGCCGCTGTGGACGGTGCGGGAAGAGACGTGCTGGTTCTCGAACGGCGGGATCACGCAAGGATCCTACGAAGGGCACGGCGCGGGAGGCTCCGATGCGCGCTGCGACATCGCCCCCGCTTCGGCAGGACGTCGGTTCGGTGAACCCGGTGACGGTGTACCGAGGATCCTCGAATCCCTCGATCGCGCCCAAGCAGTCCAGGGCATTCGCGCCGGGCTCGATTCCCTCCGACGAGGTGATGGACGGCCCGCACGCGAAGTGTTCGAGAGTTGCGCCGCGAGCACGACATCCCGAGTGAGTCGTGAAGCGGTACGCGGTCATCCTCGAGCAGCCGACCCGCGTCAGACCGCTTCGATCCCCGTGGAGGCCAGGTACGCAAACGTCTCGTCGTAGTACTCGGGCAGCCTTGTCGGATCCTGCGGGTCTCCGGGCGGAACGAAGATCGCCATCCCCTGTCGCGCGCGGGTCAGGAGAACGCGATAGGCGTTCACCAGGTACTGCTGCGCCATCGTGTCCTTGATCTGCTTCCACTGCCTGCCGTGGAACTTGCGGTGCAGCCACTTGCCGTTCCTCATGCGCAGATCCGCATCCCACGTCGCGCAGATCCAGTCGAGCTCGAGCCCCTGGAGCTGGAACTCGGTGGCTGCGTCCTCGAGGTAGTAGGACGAGCGCGTGTCGTCCTGCTCGTCGAGGAACCAGTGGACCGGGTCGATCTTCGCGCGCACGTCGATCGCGTGGGGCTTGAGTCGTTCCGCCTGGGAGGAGGCAACGAGCCCGTATCGCTCGGTTCCGCGAGCCTGGGCTCGAACCCAAGCCTTGGCGCGGTTCAGATCGCGAAGCGCGCCTACCTGGTGACGAAGCCCGCGCGGCTTGCCGAACGAACCCGGGGCCGTCGGTTGGTTGGAATCCCTCGATTGCTGTCCCGGCGACTCGAGGCACTCTATCTTCCGAGGCCATGCAGCTCATTGACAGCGGCGCGGCGCTCTTCGCGGGCAGTACTCGTGCGTTCGTCGAGATGGCTCCCGCGAGCAAGCTGACTGCGCATCTGACGCAGGCCTACAACTCGCGCTGGGGAACAGCCAACGAGTCCGAGATCCGCTCGTGGCGCAACAGCCTCACGGCTTTGTCGAACGTGGTGAAGTCGGCCGGACTCGATCAGGCCGGCACGGGCGTCGAATTGAAACTCCCGATGACGGACCGGCGGATCGACGCGTTCTTCGTGGGCCGCAACGGTGAGGGCAAGCCCAACGTCGTGTTGGTCGAGCTCAAGCAGTGGGACAGCGCTGGACCGAGTTCGTTGCCCGATGTCGTTGTGGTGGGTGGACAAGAGCGACTTCATCCGTCCGCACAGGCCGCCGCCTATGCCGAGTCATTGCGTGGCTCGCATTCGGCATTCACCGAGGACGGATTCGAGCTGCAGCCGTGCGCGTACCTGCACAACATGCCTCAGGGCGATGCGAACTCGCTGCGCGGAATCGCCTACGAGGGATCGACGTCCGTCGCCCCGTTCTTCGTCAGCGGCGAGGAAGGCTCGCTCGCCGAGGTGCTCGCGCGGCGCGTCGGTCAGGGCGACGGCATGGCACTCTTGCCGCAGGTCGTCCGCGGCCGGTACAGCCCGTCGATCAAGTTACTCGACGCGCTGAAGCGTTCGCTGAACGCGTCACCCATCTGGACGTTGCTCGACGAACAGCGCCTGGCGTTCAACATCGTGCGTGGTCTGGCTGCGCGCGCCGCATCGAGCGGCGAGAAGCACGTGCTGATCGTCTCGGGCGGACCAGGTACCGGGAAGAGTCTGATCGCCGCGCACTTGTTGATCGCGTTGAAGCAGGAGCACGGGTTCAACGCCGCGCATGCCACGGGCTCGAAGGCCTTCACGACGAACCTGCGCGCGCTCGTGACATCGGGTGGGAACGGGATCTTTCGCTACTTCAATGACTTCACCGAGATGAAGACCGTGGAGAGTTCCGTCGACGTCCTGCTGTGCGACGAAGCGCACCGCATCCGCAAGACCTCGAATGGCCGCTTCACAAAGAAGGCGCTGCAGTCGCAGATCAGCCAGGTCGAGGAGCTGATCCGCGCTGCGCGCGTGAGCGTATTCTTCCTCGACCAGCGCCAGAACGTGAGACCCGATGAGATCGGCAGCGTCGACAGCATTCGCGCCGCGGCGAAGAAGATGAACGTGCCCGTACGCGAGATCCCGCTCGATGCGCAGTTCCGCTGCAACGGCTGTCGCTCGTACATCGGATGGATCGACCAGCTGATGTCGCCGAGTCCGGTTCCTGCGGGAGGCTGGCTCGCAGCCGGCGACTACGACCTGCGCACGTTCGATCGGCCGGGCGACATGGAGGCCGTGCTGAAGGCCGAGATCGGTCGCGGAGTGACTGGCCGCATGGTGGCCGGGTTCTGTTGGCCGTGGTCGGATCCGAACGACGACGGCAGTCTCGTCAGCGATGTCGTGGTCGACGATTGGTCGCGCCCGTGGAACGAGAAGGCGCGCGACATGTGGAAGAAACCGGGCAGCGCGCCGCGCCCGGATCGACATCCCTACACGCTGTGGGCAACGCAGCCGGATCGCGTGCGTGAGGTTGGTTGCATCTACTCCGCTCAGGGTTTCGAGTTCGACTACTGCGCCGTGATCCTGGGCAACGACTTGGTGTGGCGCGACAGGATCGGCTGGGTGGCGAGTCGTGATGCGTCGAAGGATGCGTCGATCTCGCGCAGGAAGTTGTCGGCCGAGGAGTTGTGCGCGATGCTCCAGCACACCTACCGCGTGCTCTTGACGCGCGGGATGAAGGGGACGTTCGTCTACAGCACCGACTATGAAACACGAGAGCGGCTGCGCAACCTCGTTTCATTAGCGAGATGACGAGCAATGGTCGGCGGCAGTTTGGCGAACGAGCCCGCAAGGGCGGTGAACTGCGGGTGAGAAGCGAGACCCGGTCTTCGCTTGTTCAGACCGCGAGTGCGGCTGGCTCCACATGAATGGAGGTCGCGTCCGCGGCGATGGGCTGATAGCGCTCGGTGGCCAGCGGAACGAACCCTTCGACGAAGGTGGCTTCCAAGCTGCACAGCACGCGCGTCTGCACGGGACCGGGATGAGGGTTGATCCGCTGGACTTTCACACTCAGCTCGCTGCCGTGATTTCCAAGCTGGTGCAGGTCCTCGATGAGAGTCGCCGGCACCCAGCCGATCTTTCCTTCGCTAGGCCGACCGTGAACGCAGATAGCGAGGCCGTCGACGGGGTTTCGCGGATCGGGCGCGAGGTCCAGAGGATCTTCTGCTTTGAGGGTCTTGATGTACGGTTCCGCTCCTTCCACGTGTCGGATGCCGCGCAGGAAGAAGTAGAAGCGGTAGCACTGCTTTGCCGTGTCGAAGGACGGAAGGCCGAACAACTCGATCGGGTCGCTCGCGCGAAGACCTTCACTGCGCGCAAGAACCGGAATCTCCTCGGCGTCTCGAGCAAGACCGAGACGCTGCATGTAGACGGGGAATTCGTTCCGCGTCTTGGGCATGAGTCGGTTGTCGAAGAGCGGAGGCAGGTCAGCGCTCCGCGTGACGTCGTCGAGCTTCCCGAATCCGTGGAACAGCCCGAAGCCATGCTCGCGCGCTTTGCGTGCGCCTTCGATGTAGGCGAACTCCCACTGAGGCGCGATCGACCGGTGCAGCAGTCGCGCGACCGGGAAGATGCTGCGCGTTGTGGGGTTCTGCCAGGCGACGAACAGGACCTGATGGATGAGGCTCATGGCGAATCCAGCCGCCCTCCGCCGGCGGAGGAAGCGGTCGGGCTGAAAGCAACCTACGCAGGCGCCCAACCTTTCATCCAGTGCCGGCCGGTGTTGGTGGCGAGGAGCTTCGTCGCGACACTGCGCTCGAAGGAAATCGTGGCGATGTGGTATGCGGTCAGGACGAGGTCCTGGAAAGACTGGTCCGCTTCCATGTCCTCGATGGTCAGCCCTTCTCGTCTGGCTTCGTCGCGCCCGATCCTCCGGCCGTGGCTTTTGTGCTTGCCGGCGTCGTTGAAGTGTTGAGCAATCGCCTCGGCGACCTCCACCCGGTCAGGTCGGCCTGATAGCATGTACCGCGCAAGCCACTTCCCGACCATCTCCTCGCCGTACTGCAGTGCGTACTGAGCTTGCACCAGCAAGGCGGGGCCGAGGGATTGGAGGACGGGAGCCCACGCATGCGCGACTTTCACGTCGGCCGTGATCTCTGCCTTCGCCTTCTCGAACTGGTCGACGATGGCCCGCGCGGACACCATGCCGCCGTGGAGGCCGAGTTGCGGATCGATGGGGCCCAACTGGCTCTGCCGTCCCAACACGATGCGATCCGAGGCTAAGGCGATCATCGTTCCTGCCGACATCGCGTAGGTGGGGACGACGACCTCGAGCGCGGGGAACTTGGCTCGCAAGTACTCCACAAGGGTCTCCGCCGCGTTGGTGAGCCCGCCGGGGGTGTGGAGTAGCAGGGTGAGCGGCTGCTTCCAGTTCATCCCGAAGATCACGGACATGAACCCGTTCAGATCCTCGGAGGTGATCTGGATGGTCTGGGCAGGGGCGAAGGGCTTCTGCAGGAACGCCGAAGCGTAGAACACGACGTTGGAGCCGTTGCGCTGGGCGCTGAGCTTGGTGAGCGTCTCGGTCTGCTGGTTGCGCAACCAAGTCGACTTGCTGGCATCGTCGGGAAGGCGCTCGAACTCTGCGCCCATTTCGATCGAGGAGTGCGAGATCGTTCCAGGAGGGCATGCGCCCTCCGAGTTACCCGACGGTCAGGGTGAGCGGAAGGTCGGTCCGCGGAGGTCGGTCCACGGAAGGGGCCGCGACGAGTCGCGCCAGGCTGCTCAACTGGGCCGCTTCGAGGTAGTCGCGGTACTGTGCGCCGGCCTTCTCGAGGACCTCGATAACGGCCTGCTCTCCGGGCGAAAGTGCCTTCGGGCTCTGGTCTTTGTCTTCGCGCGGTTGCATGGGATTGGGAATCGCCGGTCCAGTCTACTCCCCATCGGCGGGGGCTGTCCGCGACCGAAAGGGCCTCACCAGAGCGAGACGTCGAAGCGGTCGATTCCCCGTTTTGCCGTGCGGGGTCGAGGGTTGCCGGCGCGTAGTCGCGGCGAAGATGCAGGTGGTTCCCGGACACCCACCGACTGGCCGGTCTCTAGCCGTCCACGACTGGCCGCCTTTGAGATGTCCACCGAGGGTACGAGGTCATTCTCGAACAGCCGACCAGCGTCAGACCGCTTCGATCCCCGTGGAGGTCAGGTACGCAAACGTCTCGTCGTAGAACTCGGGCAGCCTTGTCGGATCCTGAGGGTCACCAGGCGGAACGAAGATCGCCATCCCCTGTCGCGCGCGCGTCAGAAGCACGCGATAGGCGTTCACCAGGTACTGTTGCGCCATCGTGTCCTTGATCTGCTTCCACTGCCTGCCGTGGAACTTGCGGTGCAGCCACTTGCCGTTCCTCATTCGCAGATCCGCATCCCACGTCGCGCAGATCCAGTCGAGCTCGAGCCCCTGGACCTGGAACTCGGTGGCTGCGTCCTCGAGGTAGTAGGACGAGCGCGTGTCGTCGTGTTCGTCGAGGAACCAGTGGACCGGGTCGATCTTCGCGCGCACGTCGATCGCGTGCGGCTTGAGTCGTTCCGCTTGTGACGATGCAACGAGCCCGTATCGCTCGGTTCCGCGTGCCTGGGCTCGAACCCAAGCCTTGGCGCGGTGGAGATCGCGCGTGATGACGAGCGGGTAGCGCGGCCGCAGTTCGCCGTACAGGTCACGAGCGGTCTGGGTGTCACGATCGAGCAGGGCCTTCACGAATCCGGAGACGCGCTCGGCGCGGAAGGATCGCATGGAGACGGAGAGGTGGAGATCATCCCTCCAGTGAACGTGGGGCCGATCGCGCAGAGCCTCGATCGCGTCACCCGCGCCGTACTCCGAGTCCGTCAAGCGGCTGGAGATGAAGACCCGCCAGTCGGAGAAGTGAGTGCGGACCGCGTCGAGCCAGGCCTGGATGCCCGCTTCGCCGTCGTGGATTTCCTGTCCGCCGCCGACGAGGCAGACCGCGACGGTCCAGTCGGGTCTGCGGTTCATGTACGCGAGTTGGAATTCGGGTTCGGACTGACTGAAGCCGGAGATGTTCTTCTTCGTCTTCATGAAGCTCGCGGTCTTGCGCTGGTTCCAGGCGCGTTGGGCTTCGTCGAAGACGACGACGCGCTCGATCGGCGGTTCGTTTGATTTCAGGCCGGCGTCGCGGAAGTGGTGCACGTTCTGGATGAAGGGTTTGACGCGTTGAGCGACGTCGCCCTTGCGCACTTTGTCGCCCTCAGCACGCAAGCGCTTGTATTCGTCGCGAACGAGCGCTTCGCAGAGGACCTTGACGAGCGGGCCGTTGCCGGAGAGGAAGACGGCGTGAGCGGGATCCTCGCGAGTTGATCGTTACGGCCGATTCGCCTCGACGTAGTCGCTGAGTGCTTCCATGAAATCAACCCTCGGACGGAGTCGCCCTTCCGCACGCGCCCGCCTCAGCCGCATGAGCACTCCGCTCGCCGCGCGGAAGGAGAGCGGTTGAACGTGGCGATGTCGTCGGCCCCGAGAGAGTATCGGCATCGCGGTGAGTAGCGACCTCGATGATCCTTCGGATGGACAATCGGGCTGCGCGGTCGCGGCGAAGGCTTGGCCGCCGATGCCGAATGCTGCGTTTGGCCAGGATCGGCTGCCGTCACGGATGAACTGCTCCCCCATCTCCGTAACTCGAACGGGCGACAACAATCGTCGGCCCACCCACTCGGCGACGCGCACAGGTACCGCGTTTCCCACGTAGGACCAACGGGCATTCTTCCGATGGAGCTTGGGATCGACCGCTGTCCAGCCCGGAGGGAATCCCTGAGCTCGTTCGGCGAGTTCGATGGACGGAGTCGCGAACTTGTTGGTGTCTCGAAACCAAATTGCAGGTGGAGATGGGATCCCGAGACCAGATCCACCCTTGAGCGTGGGGAACGCTTCGGGTGCCCATCCGATTCCTCGGTTGCCCTCGGTCCAGTAGAAGCCGAAGCAGTTCCCGTCGTCCGGGTCGGAGCCGATCGAACGAGGCTCATCACTTCTATCGTCGGAGGCATCGAACAGGACCGCGCGCGGGTCATCTTCGGGCGAGCGGGAGGCCAGAAAGAAGACACGACGGCGACGCTGCGGGAGGCCGAAGTGGATCGCATCGAGAACCCGGTACGCCCATGATTGGTAGCCGAGTTCCTCGAACCCCTGCACGACGCGCTCCATCGCGCGACCGGATTGCAGACGAAGCATGAACGGCACGTTCTCGAAGAGCACCCAGCGCGGGGCCTTGCCCCGGCGCTTAGCGGAGGCGAGCAGGCGGAAGACCTCACTGACCAGCCCGCTCTTGTTGCCGTCGATGCCGACGGTCAGCCCCGCTTGACTCAGGTCCTGGCAAGGAAACCCGGCTGTCACGAGTTCGGCATCGTCGAGATCTCTCAGCTCTCGCACGTCCGCGTGAACCTCACGCTTCAGTTTGAACTTCGCCGCGAGGATCGACCGCGCTCCAGCGTCGATCTCGCACACCAGTCGCAATCCATTGGCGTCGAAACCGGCTCGGTGCAAGCCCGACTCGATTCCGCCGATGCCCGTGAAGAGGGATGCGACGCGACAGCTCGCGCGGAGGGGAGGAGTAGCGCGAACTACATTGAGCACCTCATCAGGTCTGACAGTCTTGGACGTGGTGAAAGCCATCATGTCTCCGAACACGGCACGGGCACCACGCGGCCAATTGCACCATAAGAAGGGGATGAACTCGAGCACCGTCTACGGAACTGAGGTCGAAGCGCGACCAGCAGGCCGTCATTCGGCTACTTGCG
>JBBQNP010000003.1:0-84952 GCA_038330085.1 Planctomycetota bacterium
CGTTCGGCATCGCGCGAAGCGCGATGCCAACGACAGGGCGGCCCGTTCCACGATGTGAAACGAACCGCCCGATGATGTCGTGTCAACGAGTCACTACCTCATCCCGCTCATCCCGTCACCTCGCGGCAACACACCCGGACGAACGCAACTCCGAAGCAACTCGACACACCATTCCTACCTCAACCACCGGTGCGATGGCAAACAGTCCGTCGACGACATCCCGGATTTTCTTCCAACCACCGCGCGCTCACTCAGCCGTCACCATCGTCATCGTCCTCCTGCTTCTTGCTCTTGCCGCGCTTCTTCGACTTGTCGGCACCGCGATCGTCGCCCTTGTCCGCACCGCTCTTCTTCTTGTCCTGCACCGTGTCCGAATCACCGCTGTGACGCTTCTCGACGGCACGCGCAAGCTCTTCCTGCGAACGCATCGACGTGAGCGCAGCACGCACGCGCTCGCCGAGCTTCGACTCCTCCTGTGACACCTCCGACAACGCCTCGCGGCACTTCTCGAGCGTCCCCGCGGCACCCTCCAAATCGCCCTGATCGACCAACATCGAGACCATCAGGTCCCACGCACGGATCCGATCGAGCGGATCGTCACCCTTCTCCGCGACGCGCTGCCACACGCGACGCGCGTCTTTCGGCCGCTCGAGGTCTTCGTACACGCGCCCGCACCACAGCGACGCATCGTCCTTCTGCCGCGCGGTCGCGACGTCGGAACCGACCACCGCTTCGTAGCCGTCCAGCGCTTTTTCCAGCCGTTTCGCGCGCCGATCGAGGTGCGCGATCTCCATCATCGCGCGCACTTGGAAGCTCGTGCCCGTGCCGCGGTCGCGCGCGATCGCGAACTCGGATTGCGCGCCGGAAACGTCGTCGCTCGTGCGCAACAGCTCCCCGGCTCGGAACGCTGCCTCGGCGCACGAGGCCGCATCGCCGCCGAAGTACTCGCGCACGGACCGATAGGCTTCGACCGCGAGCTTGCGCGCCGCGTCCCGCGCTTCGCCTTCCGTGCCGCTCATCGACTTCTTGAGCCCGGCGGCGTGCTCGAGCTGAGCCTTGGCCGTGTCGAGCCGCGGGATGGAGGTGCGCGCAGCCG
Organism: Planctomycetota bacterium; assembly: GCA_038330085.1. Taxonomy (GTDB): domain Bacteria; phylum Planctomycetota; class UBA1135; order UBA1135; genus JAEUIA01. The sequence goes on from JBBQNP010000003.1 coordinate 1,097, forward strand.
GCCGCGCGTCCTTCGACGTCGAATCGGCGTGCACGGAGTTCATGCCGAACGCCGCCAGAGCGCAGAGCGCCAGGGTCAACGCTGCGCCGGGCGCGCGCATCGGGCGTGCGCTCCGGATGGGTTTCGAAGTGCGGGAGCTCGAAGTCATGTCGTAATTCCTGCGGCAGGGCCGCTCTGCAACTCGGAGGGTCGGACCGGAGCACACATCGCGCTCCGGACGTTCTGCAGCGAGGAGTCCGCCGCCGGCGACGCTCGCGTCCGGACGCGCGGGCCGAGCGACAGGCGCTTGCGCAGGGCGCGCTCGAGCCGGCCGCGCGCACGGTGGACGCGGACCTTGAACAGCTCGGCACCCGTTTCGCGCACGCACGACGCACGGCGCGACACGTCACCCCGCTCGTAGTAGGCAGTGAGCACGCGCCGATCGCTGCGCGGCAACTCCTCGAACGCGCGGTCGAGGTGGCGCATCACGGTGCAGCGCTCGAAGATCTCGCCCTCGGCTTCGAGCGCATCGTCCTCGGGCGGATCGCCGGGGATCTCCTCGCGCCCTTCGAGCAGGTCGAACACGTCGTCGCCCTTCTCCACGCGCGGCAAGCGCAGATCGCGCCGCATCTGGTCGCGCAGCACGTTCAGCCCGATGCGGATGACCCACGCGCGCAGGCGCTCGGGATCGATCAGCTTGTGGCGGTAGCGCGCGGCGCGGAGCAAGGCCTCCTGCACGACGTCTTCGATCTCGACGCGACGGCTGCGGCAGCGGCGTGCAACCGCGGCGCGCACGTCGGATCGCAGGCTCTCGAGGCCTGACCAGGTGCAGCGCTCGGGTTCACGCGCGTTGTCGACAGCCACAGCGCGCCCTCCGTCCCCAAGTGACGGCTCGAACGTGCGGATCGGCGCGGCGCAGGGTTGAGTTGCAAGGGCTTCCACGGTTTCTCCTCGATGTCCGCGGGACGGCGGGCAGAGGAGGAGACTTCGATCGGACGCGAAGGAGACACGCGAGGTGGTTGTCCCGACGATCGCGCGGCGATGCGGCGCACTTCGGGACGGGGAATGCGCGAGCCCTCCCGGGCGAAGTGGGGCATCGGTCCCTCGATGCGCGTGCGGCAATCGCGTCGCGGGCTGCTGCGCGACCTCCGCGATCGCGCATCCGGTCGTGCTGACGAGCGCACGAGCGTCACGCGCTCACCGTGTCAGCAAGCGCCGCGAATTCGCGCTCGAACTCCAGCTACACGCGCATCGCCGCGGCCAACTCCGCCGACTTGTCGGCGCCGCACAGGTCGGCGACGAGGGCGAGGGCGAACTCGAGCGCGGTGCCGGCTCCCTGGCTCGTCATGATCGGGCCCGAGCGCACGACGCGCATGTCCGGATCGACCAGCGCCTGTGTGAGCTGCGCGCGCACCGACGGATGCGAGGTCACCCTCACCCCCGCGAGCACGCCCGCGTCGTGCAACACGACCGGCGCCGCGCAGATGGCCGCCGTGCGACGACCTTCGCGCGCGAGGCGCCGGATCAACGCGAGGATGCGCTCGTCCTTGCGCAGGTTCGTCGTGCCCGGTTGTCCGCCCGGCAGGACGATCATCGTGAAGCGCGAGAGGTCCAACGCCGACAGCTCCACCTCCGGCGCGATCGCGATGCCGTGCGCACCCAGGATCGGCCCGGGCACCGTGCCTGCGATCGTCACGTCGAGCTCGGCACGGCGCAGCACGTCGACGATCGTCGCGAGCTCGATCTCTTCGAAGCCGGGAGCGAGCGGGACGAGGATGGTCTCGGGGCTTTGCATCGCATTCTTCCTGGCAGTCGACACCTGGCAGTCGACACCTCTAGCCGTCGTTCCGATCCGGATGACCCGGCGCGCTCACCAAGATGAGCACCCCGCTCGAGAACGCAAGGTGCAGCTCGAGCGCTACGATCTGGCGATGCAGATCGCACTCCTCGTGCTCACGGCGCTTTTCCAGGGCGGTGACGCGCCGAAAGCGAAGGACGTCTCCGCGCTCCTGACCCCCATCCGCGAGGCTCACGACCTGCCGGGCATGGTCTGCGCCGTCGTGCAGGGTGAGACGCTCGTCGCGACGGGTGCGGTCGGCGTCCGCAAGCGCGGCAGCCCCGACGCGATCACCATCGACGACAAGATGCACCTCGGCTCGTGCACGAAGTCGATGACCGCGACGCTGTGCGCGCGCCTCGTGACAGAGGGCAAGCTCGCCTGGGACACGCGCATCACGGACGAGTTCCCCGAGCTCGCGTCGAAGATGGATCCGGCTTGGTTGGACGTGCGCCTCGATCAACTGCTCACGCACCACAGCGGCGCGCCGGCGAACCTCGATGCGGGGGGACTGTGGGGCAAGCTCTGGACGAACAAGGGCACGCCGCGCGAGCAGCGGATGGCGCTCGTCGTCGGCGTCACCTCGCGCCCGCCCGAAGCTCCGCCGGGCACGAAGTACATCTACTCGAACGCGGGGTTCTCGATCGCCGGCGCGATGGCCGAGCGCGCGATGGACAAGCCGTACGAGGAGCTGATGCGTAAGTACGTCTTCGTCCCGCTGGGCATGACGAGCGCAGGCTTTGGTGCGCCCGGCACGATCGGCAAGATCGACCAGCCGCGCGGACATCGCGAGGACGGGACGCCGGTCGAGGTCGGCACGAACGCCGACAACCCGATCGCGATTGCGCCTGCGGGTCGAGTGCACTGCTCGATCGTCGATTGGGCGAAGTACGTCAGCGCGCACCTCGTCGGCGAGAAGAAGCGTGACGACGGGAAGCAGAATCTGCTCAGCGCCGCGATCTTCAAGAAGCTGCACACGCCCTCCGGGAAGGACGAACCCCACTATGCGATGGGGTGGATCGTCACGGAGCGACCGTGGGGCGGACGCGTGCTCTTCCACAACGGCAGCAACACGAGCTGGTTCGCAGTCACTTGGATCTCGCCGGAGAAGGACTTCGCCGTGCTGGTCGCGACGAACCAAGGCGGCGAGAACGCGGACAAGGCCTGCGACGAAGCGGCCTCCGCGCTGATCCGCGATCACCTCGGACTGCCTGACGACGCTAAGCCCGGCGCGGACGGCAAGCCCAAGGGTCCGCCTGAGAAAACAGACGCAGGGAAAAAAGACGCAGGGAAAAAGGACGCAGAGAAAGACGACACCGAGAAGAAGCGCGACGGCAACGGATGAACGCGCGCCTCGACACGGACCGTCCTCGACCGGCGCGTCGCGCGTGAAGGTGCGCGGCAGATGAGCGCGGACGACCAGGTCGAGAACCACAGCGGCGCCGAAAAGGTCCTCGTGTCAGCTTGCCTGCTCGGCGCCGAGTGCCGTTACGACGGGCGCGCGAACACCGACAACGCTCTCGCGCGCGAGCTCGCAGCGCACGGATTCGAAGCGGTCCCTTTCTGTCCCGAGGAGCACGGCGGCTTGGGCACGCCGCGTCCGCCGGCGTGGATCGAGCACACGAGCGCTGCGGAAGTGCTCGACGGACGCGATCGCGTCGTGACCGATGCCGGCGTCGACGTCACCACGCAGTTCAAGGCCGGCGCGCAGGGTGCTCTCGACGTGTGTCGCGCGCACGGCATCCGTCGCGCGTTCCTGAAAGAGCGCTCGCCTTCATGCGGCACGTGCAACACGCACGCTGCGAACCGGCTCATACGCGGTCCGGGGGTCACGACCGAACTCCTGCAGCGCAACGGCATCGAAGTCGTCCCGGTCGAAGGCCGGCGCGAGTAGTCAGCGGTCGCTCGAACCCTCCGGGGTGCATGAGACGCGAGCGTCGGCGGTGCGACTACATCCGCGACCGCGCCCAGGGCCGTTTGATCGGGCAGACAATTCCTTCGATCGCGCCCGGGTATGTGCGTGGGTGCTCGCGCCGCTCAGAGTGAAAACCCGAGACCGAATTGCATCACGCCTTCCTGTCTGCGCGAGTGACCGGGCTCGATGTCGAGGTGACCCGTCCGTTCCCAGCCCAGGTTCCAGTCGATGAACCAGCGTCGCGAGAGATGGGCGAGGACGCCGAAGCCGAACGACGTGCCGTTGAAGCCCGAGTCCGGTTCTGTTCCTCGGCGATCTTCGCGCGCGAGAACGAACACGTAGGGCTCGGCCTTGTTCTCGTCCACGCCGAAGCGCTTGCGCAGGCCGACGCTCGTCTCAGGAACGCTCTCGTTCTCGAAACGGCGCTGTTCGATGCCGGCGGTGAGATCGATCCACGGAGATTGGAGAGCGAGCTGCAACCCGAGGCCGCGGGCCTTGAAGGAGGGGTCGGGAACGCCGTTACCCGAGATCCCTTGGGGTGCGTCGAAACCGGTTCCTTGGGCAGTCGCAAGCTCGACTGCCTGGAACTTGTTCGGGTCGTGACCGAACGCGGCCTCGCCGCGTCCTTCGAGGCTGAGGAATCCGTACTTCGTGGTCGAGCAGCCGGCGACGGTCATCGCCGCCGGCAAGAGAACGAACATGGCGCGCGCTGCAGCGCGTGCGCCCGCGCAGGTCAGCGCGGGTTCGTGGCCCACACTTCGGCTCCGGGTACGAAGCCGCGGTCGTCGAGCTGCAACAGGCTCACGATGACGTGCGCGACGTCCTCGGACACGAGCTTGCTCGGATTCAGCGACTTGCGTGCGGGACGGCCGGCGTTCGCGCCGAACTCGGTCTGGATCTCGCTCGGGTCGACCTGCGTCACGCGCACATTCGACCCGCGCAACTCGGCGCGCCAGCACTCGGTCAGCGCGCTCAACGCGAACTTCGACGCGCAGTAGGCCGATCCTCCCACGAAACCGCGCCGCGCAGCCGTCGAGCCGACGTTGACGATGTTGCCGCCGGAGCCGCTCGTGCGCGATGTGAAGTGACGCGCGCACTCGCGCGCGACGAGCATCGCGCCGAGCGTGTTCGTCTCCCACGTGCCGCGGAAGTCCTTCGCGTCGGTCTCGAGCAGCGGCGCGAACGTGCCGACGCCGGCGTTGTTGATCAGCACGTCGAGGTCGCCGAGCTCGCGCACGGCCGTCGCGACCATGCGCTTCACCTCGTCCTCCTTGGTGACGTCGCATTGAATGGCCACCGCGCCGATCTCCGCCGCCGCCGATTTCAGACGCGCGAGATCACGCCCGGCGATCGCGACCTTGGCGCCGAGTTGGACGAGTTTCGCAGCCGTCGCGCGGCCGATGCCGCTGCCGCCGCCGGTGACGAGTACATGGGCTTGATCGAGTTGCATCGGTTGGATTTCCGCTGAGGACGAGGGGGCTGATCAGCGTACCCGCCGAGCACGATGCAGAGTCAATCCACTTCGTCGGGAGCCCGCGTCCACGCGCGCACTTCGTCGCGCTTCCACCAGCACATGAACAGCACGCTGACGAACGCCATCCCCACGCTGCTCCAGAGTGTGACCTGGAACGCACTCGGATCCGATCGCGCCGTATGGATCGCGCCACGCAGGCCAAGTAGACCGAATACGGCCATCGGACCGTGAACGGACATGGCGAGTGAGGTCGTCCACTTCGAACGGCGCCAGAGTCCGACGGCCACGACCAAGAGGGCGATGCCGGCGACAGACCAGGCGATTCCGCTCCAGCTCACGAGAAGATCGTCGATGCCCGTCTGGTGGAGCGATCGCAAGCCCCAGACGAGGCAGACTGCGCCGAGGAGCACGTACAGCAGCGTGAACGCGACCAGCTCCGCGCCCATGTCGGAGAGTTTCTCGCTCAGGTCGCGGTGTTCTGCCTGATACAGCTCCATGGTGATTCCTAGATCGCGATGTCGACGAGCGTCACGTCGAGCACGCGCGCGATCTCCTTCGGATCGAGCGACACGAGGAACCCGCGCCGGCCGCCGTTGATCCACACGCGCTCGAGCGCGAGGATCGAACGCTCGACGTACACCTGCATCGCGCGCTTCGTGCCGAAAGGACTCGTGCCTCCGACTTGGTACCCGGAGTGCTTGTCGGCGACCTCCGGCTTGCAGGGTTGCACGCTCTTCACGCCGCGGATGCGGGCGAGCGACTTGGTCGACACCTGCTTGTCGCCGTGCATCAGCACGATCAGCGGCTCGCGCTGGTCGTCTTCCATCACGAGGGTCTTGATCACGCTGTGTTCGGGCACGTCCAGGTGCCGCGACGACGCCGCGGTGCCGCCCTTCTCTTCGTACGGATAGGCGTGCGCGCTGAAATCGACGCCGTGGTCACGCAGAAAACGCACGGCCAGCGTGACCGGAACAGGCCCGCTCGCGCTCACGAAGCCTGGCCTCGATCTTGACGCTGTCGCCCGACGATCACGATGTGGAACCCGAGCAGCGACAGCACCGGGATTGCACACAACACGCGATCGATGCGAATGAACGCGCGCGTGATCCAAGCGTTTCCCGGCACGTACTTCAGGACGCCGAGGTGATCGGGAAACCCAGCGAACACGTAGGCGAGCACGCCGTACTTCTTCTGCAGCACGACCTCGAACCCCGCGCGCTCGCACAACCCCACGATGCCCTTGCGCGTGAACCCTTCGTCGCCTTCGTCGAAGTGCGGGCTCTTCTTGTAGAGGACCGCGCGCGCCAGCTTGATGAGCGGGTTGTCGTTGCACGGCTCGCTCATGATCAGCACGCCGTCCTTCCGCAACGTGTTGCGACAGTTCTCGAGGAAGCGCACGTGGTCGCGCACGTGGTGCAGCGAGCCCTTGCAGAACACGACGTCGAAGACACCCGGTTGGAACGGCAGTCGCTCCGCATCACCCGTGACGAGCCGCGCGCCGGGCACGTACTGCTCGGACACCTTCAACATCGCGTGGCTGATGTCGAGACCGACCGCACCCGGATGACGCGCGTCGAGCTCCGCGAGGAAGAACCCCGTGCCGCAACCGATGTCGAGGATGCGCGTCGCACCGCTCGGCACGTGCGAGATCATCTCCGCGTGCCAGTCCTGCTGGAACAGACGCGAGAACTCGAAGCTGTACCGGTAGGCGTAGCGTGGCGCGAGGGCCTTGTGCAGCTCGATCTGGGCGCGGCTGTTCGAAGAGGCGTTCGGGTGGGCCATCGGAGAAGGGCGCGGAAGTGTATCGGCTGCGGCGCATTCGACCGTCGATGCGGAAAGGTTTGCGCACGACTGGAGCGAAGGCGCACTTCTCGTCGAAAGCGTTCTACACTCCCCCCGCCTGGACCGCGTCCCCGCACCCGCGGACGAAGCGCAGTCCTGTCGGCCCCCATCGAGCAGCGTGTGTTCAAGAACGTCGGCAGCAACTGGCTCGTCAACCTGCTGCAGATGGCGGTCGTGTTGGTGCTCGCGCCGTTCGTTCTGCATCGGCTTGGGCCTGATCAGAACGGTGTCTGGGTCACGATCGTTTCGTTCACGGGGATCCTGAGCCTCCTCATCCTGGGCGTGCCGATGGCCTCGGTGCGCTTCGTCGCCGAGCACGTCGCGAAGAAGGACGTGCCGCGCATGAACGCGGCGATCGCGACGTGCTTCGGCATCAGCACGATGCTCGGCGGCGCAGCGCTCCTCGTCGGCGCGATCCTGTGGTTCGTGTTCCGCGCGCGCTACCTCGGCGGACCAGAAACAGCAGCCTTGCCGGCCGGCGTCGTGAGCGATGCGAGCCTCGCATTCGCGCTCGTGTCGTTGCAGGTCGCGTTCGCGTTCGTGATGCGCCTTCCCTACGGAGTGTTCGACGCGTGCCATGACTTCGTCACGCGCAACAAGATCATGGCGGGCGAGCTCGTGCTGCGACTCGCGACGACGATCGGGTTCCTGACGTGGCGGTCGGAGCTGACTTCGCTCGCGGCGGTGCAGATCGTGTCGATGGTCTTCGAGTTCACGCTCGCGGTCGTCGTCCTGAAACGCCGCCATCCCGAAGTGCGCATCGGCTACGCGGGCTTCGACAAGTCGCTCGTGCGCTCGATCCTCGGCTTCAGCGTGTTCGCGATGCTGCTCAACGTCGGCACCCTGCTTGCATTTCGCATGGACGCGATCGTGATCGGCCTGTTCCTGCCGCCGCTCTTCACGACGCAGTTCGACATGGGCAACAAGTTCTTCGATCCGCTGACGAGCCTCCTGATCGGCGTCGGAGCCGTCGTCATGCCGATGGCGACGCGCTTGCAGGCGACGGGCGAAGAGCCTCTCTTGCGCGCTGTCTTCCTCAAGTGGTCGAAGATCTGCCTGTCGATCGTGCTCATGATCGGCATCTACCTGATCGTCGCCGGCCCGGACTTCCTCGGCGTGTGGGTCGGCCCCGAGTTCCGTGAGCCGTCAGGCCGAGTACTTCAGGTGTTGATGCTCTCGTTCCTGGTCTATTTGCCGGTCCGCGGCGTGGCGCTGCCGATCCTCTTGGGACTCGGACGCCCGCGCGCGCCTGCGATCGGACTCCTCGTGATGGGCATCGTGAACCTCGGCCTCAGCCTCGCACTCGTTCGACCCTTCGGCATCCTCGGCGTCGCTCTCGGCACCGCGATACCGAACGTCGTGTTCGCGCTGTTCGTCCTCTGGCTCGCGTGCAAGGACCTCGGCGTTCCGCTCGCCGAGTACGCGAAGTACGTGATCGTGCGCGCAGCGATCGGCGCAATGTTGCCGCTCAGCGCACTCCTCGTGTTCCGCGAAACGATCGGTCTTGGCTCGTGGCCAGAGCTCATCGCCGGTGGAGCCGCGTTCGTGGCGCTGTTTTCGACCACGTGGTATCTATTCGTGTATCGCGGTGATGCGCACGTCACGCTGCCGCGGCTGCGCAACGGATCTGGCACAGCCGAGTCGCGACCGGAGAACCCCGCTTGATCGCTGCACTGTGTACACCGGCCGGATTGGGGATCATGGTCGGATCAGGGATGCTCGCCGGACTGGAAGTGTCGGTCACAATCGCGATCGCCGCCGCGTCGACCTGCAGCATCCTCTTCGTCGCGGCGGAGTACATCGCGCGCCGCTGGCTCGCGCGTCACGGGCGCCCGTACACGTGGGCACCGTATGCGCGCACGCGGCTCGTGCTGGACCGCGAGACGTTGCCCACCCTCGAGCCCGTCGTCGAGCATCGCATCAACTCGGAGGGTGAGCGCGGCGATCCGCTCCCCGAGAACCAGTTCGACATGTTCCGCGTGCTCGTCGTCGGCGGGAGCGCAGCCGAGTGCTGGTTCCTCGATCAGTCCAGTTCCTGGCCGCACGTGATGCAGGAGGCTCTGCGCAAGCCAGAGAACCTCGCGCGCCTGGGTGCGCGCACCGTGCACGTCGGCAACATCGCGCGCTCGCTCGTCGCCGCGCGCCACATCGACAGCGTGCTCGAAGGCATCCTGCCGCACTACGACGAGCTCGACGCGATCGTGTTCATGGTCGGCGCGAGCGACATCGTGCACTGGCTCGAGAAGGGCACGCCGACCGTCATCGACGACGTGCTGCCGATGTCGAACCTCTTCGCGCAACATCCTGAGGGACCGTTCGGCTGGACGCCGCGCACGATGGCTCTGCGCCGCATCGCTTCCGCCTGGTATCACCGCGTTCGCCGGCCGGTCCAAGTGCGCGAACGAGCCGGTCGACGCCTCGGCGATGCACGTCGCATGCGCGCGCGTGCCAAGGAGATCCTGCACGACGTGCGCGATCCCGCGCCGATGATCGAGGGCTTCGAGTACTGGTTCCAGCGCCTGCTCGAGCGCGCGAAGGCCAAGGCGCGACACGTCGTCGTCGTGCGCCAGCCCTGGCTCGAGCGCGACTTCACCGCCGAGGAGCAGAAGCTCTTGTGGAGCTTCGCCACCGGTCGCCCCTACGCCGAAGAGGTCACGCGCTACTACTCGCACGAGGTCGGTTGGGAGCTGCACCACCTGATCGACCGCAGCGTCTCACGCCTCGCGAAGCGCGCCGGCGTCGAGCAGGTCGACCTGATGCCGATCATCCCGCACGACTTCGAGCACTACTACGACGAGCATCACCACACGCCTCGCGGTTGTGCGCTCATCGGCAAAGTCGTGGCGCAGGCGATCCTCACTTCAGTCCAGCATCAAGCGCCGGTCCTCAAGCATCCGCTCGGTGCGACGCATGTGCGCGGATCCGCGCGACCCGAGTCACGGAAGTCGGTCGATCGCGGCAACCAGCACTGAGTGCGATTTCGCGCGCGAGCACGCGTCGCACCAATCCAAGCCACTCTGAAATGTCCGCGCAATCAAGTGGGTGTCTTGGTTCAGCGAGGCGTGCTGCCGACCGTTCCGCCCGACTTCCGGCACCAGCGTGACCCAGAAGGCCGTGAACTTCGAACAGTCCGATCCCGAATTCGACGCCCTGGTCATCCAGATCTTCGGACCGGTCTTCACACGATCGGGTCACTGAGGACCCTGCGGGCCGGCATCCATCAAGTGGACGGCAACCTCAAGATCCGGATCCGGCGAGGCACGGGCCACGTGAGTGGATTTCCTGATCACACTCTCGCCGTTGACTCATCCGGTCATCGTCGTCGCAGCGCACCCATCGCGAGGTGACGGACCAGGCTAGTCATCGCGCCGTCGAGCCGTTGCAAGGGGTGCAAGCTCACAAACGTCGCGGAATCAAGTTTCGGCATCGGACCGGTCAGGCCGGCACGTTCACACGGCGGAAGCGGCAGATGGCGCCGACGCGAGCTCGATTGCTTCACTCTGGCCCGGGCCAGCGGATCACGCGTGACACTGCAGGCGCGGGCTTGGCGCCGGCGAGAACGTCGCGCAGCTTCCGCATCTCCGTGTCCCACACGCCGATGAACCGCATCTCGTCGGAAAACCGGCTGGCGATCTCGTCCCGCGTACTCGGATCCACGACGATCCGATTGAACCTCGTCTTCAGGATCGTCGGCAGATCGGGTGCCATCGTGTGAAACGTGCTCACGCGATGCCGGCCAGCTTCGTCCACGAAACCGAGCACCATCGCGCTCTGTTCGAGCATCCAGCCTTGATTCGGCATGTCTTCGAACGATCGCAGGGCCGATCGGATGTCGGCAACCGTCGAGGATGCATCAGCGACGGGAATGGTGGCCTGCGCGAGATCAGCACTCGTTGGCTCCAGAACTCCGCGCCAGAGGACGTCGCCGTTATTCCAAATGGCGAGAAGCAGTCGCTTGCCTGCGTCGCCACTCGGCTCGGGAAAGGCCTCGATCCAGAGCGCCACGACTGGAGCCTCGCCACCTGAGTCGATGGGGAATGCCAGCTTCGGATCCTCGTGGCCCCGGCATGCCGCCAAACCGAACGACAAGGCGAGCACTGCTTGAACTGCGAGAGCCCGCGCTGGGTTTGAACCAACCATGCGTGTCCGAACTACCCGATCAGCCCGGCTCGGTTTCCTCGCGCTCAACGCTTGCGCAGCGCACCCATCACGAGGTGCCCGATCACGCCGATCACGATCACGTTGAACAGTTGCACGATGTGCAAGCCCAACCCGGTCGCGACGGCCACGTCTTTCGGCACCCCGAGCAGCCCGAAGCCGAGCACCCAACCGGCCTCCAACGTGCCGAAGCTCGCGAACGCGCTGATCGGGATCTGAGCGGTCAAGATCGCGACGCTCGAGCCGAACGTCGCCGCAGCCAACGTCGTACTCTCCGGCAAACCCAATCCGCGCGCGAGCACGGCGCAGAACAAGAAAATCGACGCCCAGATCGGCACCGACACGAGCGTCGCGGCGAACAACCGCTTGCCTCCGCCCGCGACGCGCAACGCGGCCGACACGCCTGCGCCCATACCGAGCAACTTGCGACCGATCCCCGTGCGCGCGATGCCAAGCTTGCTCACGACCGAAGTCACCGCTCGCAACAACAGATCGCCGCGCGCGCTCAACAGGAAGCACGCGACCGACACCAGCGCGAGACCCGCTCCGGCCGGGACGAACCAACCGATCTTTGGATAGGTGTGCGACGCCCCCAGCACGAAGCACGCGATCGAGAACCCGCCCGACAACGTGGCCAAGTCCAGCAACCTCGACACGACCAACGCCGCGATGCCGCTCGACGCCGAAACGCCGCACACCTGGTTCGAGTACAGCACGAACGTCGCTTCGCCGATCTTTGCGGGCAGCACGAACGCGGCCATCGAGTACGCCGAGACCACGGCCATGAACGGCGCGAATGGCGGACGCTCTTCCGGCGGCAGCAGCACCTGGAACCTCAGCGTGCGCAGCACGTACATCGCGACGTGCAACCCGAGCGCGCTGAAGTACGTGCCGACCGTTAGCTTGCCCCATGTGCGCTCGAAGTCGTGCACATCCACGCCGCCCCACAAGAACAGCGGCACGAGCAACACCGCCGCGAGCAACAACGAGAGAATGATCCTGCGCAACGTTCGCGCTCCGAGCGATTCGTTCCCAGGCGGCATTCGCGGGGATGGTACGTGCCGAGCCCGACTAGTTCACGGCGCAGCCGCCAACGGGCATCGCTATCGCTCTCGTCGATTCACTCGCGTCCGATGTGGTTCATGGAGCGGGTTGGGCGTGCCGTGCCAGGCACCGGTCGCCGGGAATACCGGCTACCGGCGCCAGGCACGACCCGCGCACTGTCCGACAAGACCCGTTGATGCACGACGCACGGCAACAGAAGGTGCGGCCGCCCCTCGTGCAATGTGTCCGCTATCGAACCGGCCGGCGCGAGCCGACTGGTACCCCAGGCGACTCGCGCCGGTCGGAGCCGCGCCGTCGGCGCGGAACAGCTTGCTGCGATCTTGGTGCTTCCCGCGATCGCTCCAGCCGCTGAGTGAGTGGACATCCCTCTCACCACCGCGTGCATCCATCCGCACCGGAAGAGTCCTCGGGCCCCGAACTCCGGCACGGAATGATCGAGCGGTGCCAGGCACCTGCTGCGCCGAATACCGCGCAGCAGGAGCCAGGCACCCCCCGCTCATTCGAACTTCACGCTCGTCCCGCCCGAATCCTGCGCCAACCACTCCAACACTTGGAACTGCCCCGCGATCTGGATCGTGTTGATCTGGATCTTTCTGTGCTCGTTCCAGGCCTTGACGTGCTCGCGAATCGTCCCCGGATCGATGACATCCCCGACCGTCGGCTCACCGTCCGACATGATGAAGATCGTGTCGACGTCCGGATCCGTGAACGCGGCCTTCACCGCCCCATACAAGTTGGTCCCGCCGAACGCCTTCAACTTGTCGACGAACGCCACCGCATCCGTCCGGTTCTTCTCATTGGCCGCCGCCAAACTCCCATCCACCCACTTCTCGACGTCGCTCGAGAACGTGTAGATGTTGAACAACGCCGAAGGATCCAGACTCTGGATGCACTTCGACAGCTCGCTCTTCGCGACCTCCATCCGGTTCGCAGCGGGCTTGCCCTTGTAATCGTTGGTCAAGTCCCAATCCATCGAGCCTGAGATGTCGATGATGAAGATGACACGGTGGCTGATGATGCGGATGCCGAAGAACTTGGAGTCGATGTGCGTCTCTTGCCGCAACCGCCACTCCTCTTCACCCGTCTTGATCTTCTCGAGGTCCGCGTCCGACAAGATCTGGAAGTTCGCGCCGTTCTCCTTCCACCAGTTGTCCCACGCCACCGAATTGTCGGCGTAAGGCTGCCCCGTCAACCGCCACAGCGTGTTGGCGAACTCGTTCTGCATCCGGCCTTCTTCCTTGGCCATCCGCAGGATGATCGGGCTGATCGCCTCCTTGGCGTGCATGCGCTCGAGCGCTTCGAGTGCCGCGAGCCGCGTCGACCAGTTCTTGTCGTCGAGCGCCGCCACGAGCTGATCGATGTGCGCCTTGTCGGCCGAGTTCCCGAGCGCGTCGAGCGCGAGGCTGCGCACCTCGGGATCGTCGTTCTTCGTCATCTCGATCAGCTTGTCGATCCACTTCGGATCGCCCTGCCGGATCATCGCCGTGGCGGTCATCGCGGCGCGCATGATCTCGCGGTCCTTGGTGCCCTTCTCCCACATCTTCTGCAGGGTTTCGATCGCGTCCTGGTACTTGCGCTCGCCCAGGATCTTGGCCGCCGCGATGACGACCTCCTTGTCCTTGTCCTGCAGCATGCGCAGGAGCGCCTTGTCGACGTGGTCGTCCTTCAGGCCGCGCACCGCGTAGATCTGGAAGAGCTTCTCGCCGACGTTCTTGCCGCGCCCGAGCTCCGCGATCAGGTCCTTGTTGACGTCAGCATCGTTGAACCCGATCAGGATCTCGGCGAGACCGCGCCTGAGTTCGATCGGCGACGTGTTGTTCGTCGCGCGCTTCAGGAACTCCGCCGCGACCTTGGTGCCCTGGATCTTGGCCATCACGCGCGCCGCGATGACGCGGTTCTCGGGCAGCTCCGCGTCGTCCTTGAAGATCTTCTCCGCGAAATCGAAGGTCTTCTTCTCCCCGCGCGCAGCCATCTCCTCGAGCGCAGCGCGGTGGATCTTCGGGTAGGGATCGTCGTTGGCTTTTTCGAGCTCCTCGATCTTGAGCGAAGAAGCGAGCGCTTCGAACGCCGTGAGCCGGATCGCGCCTTGCATCACGACAGCTTTGGGCTTGCCCGGATCCGCCTTCGTGTCCTTGGGATCCTTGTCGTCCTTGCCCTTCTTGCCCTTGTTCTTCTTGTCTTCCTTGGCTTCCTTCTTGGCGGCTTTCTCGGCCTTGTCGTGCTCTTCCTTGCGCTCTTTCTCGGCCTTCTCGTCGATCGTGAAAATTTGCTTGTACCAGACGAGATCGTCCTTCGTGGCCATCTTGACGTGCAGCTTCATGGCCTTCTCGCGCACGCCGTCGTCAGCAGGTGACGTCACGATCATCCGCAAGAAGTCCTTGCCGTGGCCCGGGCACGCGCCGAGCGAATCGAGCGCGGCATCGCGCAGCTCCGTCTCGCTCGCTCCGGTCGCGATGTCCATGAGCATCTGGAGTGCAGGCTGCTCCGCGTCCGCCACGCCGTCGAACGCCGGCATCGCGCGCACGACCTCGCGCTTCATGAACGTCGTCTTCATCGTGTCGTAGACCTGCTTGATGCCGTCGAACGCGGCGCGCGAACGCAGGTTCGCCAGGTCCTTGATCTTCTCGGGCTTGGCGCGGTCGGCCTGGTCGACGATCTCCTTGGTCAGCGCGACCGCCGGATCGGCGGCCTTTGCGTCTTGGATCGGAGCCGGCATGGCCAGGGCGCGCAGGGCCACCGCACCACCGAAAAGCATCGTGAGGAGGCCGAAGGAGACGACGAGACGGGTCGCGGAGCGGCCACAGGTGCGGGGACGGGAACGAATCATGCGGTTCACCAGGGGGATTTCGGGCTCGAAGCGAGGCCCCTCCATTTCGCGCCGTGATCTGCCGATAGCAAGCCCCCCTGCATTTTCGGGTGCCTGATCGGCTCGAGGTCAGGGTCCGCGCCAACCCGGCCGACAGCCGGGGCATGCACTCGACCCGCCTCGACGGCCGGGTCCTCTCGCTGTCTTACCCCGGATCTTCCCTCCCGGAACAACTCCCCGTGTTCGATCTCGGTTCTCGCATCATCAATTCGGACACGCACCTTCCTTCCGAGAAGGCGCGCACCCTCCTGCGCAAGCTGCGCGATCTCAACCTGACGACGGGTCCGGTCGCCGTCACGCGCGATTCCCGCGTGTCGATCGGCGGTTGCCTGTCGCTCGACGGGCCGGCCGAAGCGGGTGTGCGCTACCGCGTGCGCCTGCCTGACGGAGCCGAGGGCAGGCTCGAGATCGGCATCGAAGGCGCGCGCATGACGCTCGCCCTCGTGGGCCCGACGAGTGCTTCGACGCGCGCACTTTCGATCGACGTCACGTGCGATCAGCGCGGGCGTGCCTGCGCACGCACGATCGGGGCCCGGGTGCTGCCTGAAAGCACGGACACGCGCGCGCTCGAGCACTTCCTGCGCCGAGTCGTGCGCGCGCTCGCCGGCTGACGCGCGGTCCAGCGGATTCGGCGGTCGAGCAATATCGCCGACGAGCAATTCGCAGGCTGGCTATCATCGGCGCAGGCACATCGGCACGCCGCGATCGGGAAGGGCGGCAGGCGCGTGCCTCGCACGATCCATGTCGACGTCGTGGAATCCGAAGCTGCGCGGCAAGCTCGGCCTCTTGCTCGCGATCCTGGTCCTCCCGGCACTCGTTGTCGGGTCGTGCATGGTCGTACGTGGTTCGCGGGCGGACTGGCCGTTGCTCCTGCTCTGGTTCGGTCTGAGCGCGCTGTCGATCGGCGGCGCATGGATCCTCTGCGAACGCTGGTTCGTGCGCCGCACGCGCGCGCTGGCGGACGCGGCGCGCTGCATCGCGAGGGGCGAACTCCCGGTGCGCGGTGACCTGGAGCGAGGTGTTGTCGGAAGCGGCGACGGCGAAAGCGGTGACGTCGAAGTCCGAGACATCGGGCCCGATGACGACGAGCTCGGACAGGTTTCGAGGTCGCTCGACGAAGTGACCCGGATGCTCGGGGCACGCTCGCGCGAGAAGGAGGTGCTGGAAAAAGCACTGCGCGTCGAGCGCGAGGAGCAGTTGCGACTGCGGCAAGTCGAGGAAGAGCGCGACACCTTCTACGCGATGTCGATGGACATGTTCTCGATCGCGGGCTTCGACGGCTTCGTCAAGGACATGAACCCGGCCTGCACGGCGGTCATGGGCTGGACGCTCGAGGACGCGCGTTCGCGTCCGTGGATCGAGTTCTTCCACGCCGACGATCGCGACGTCGTGCGGCATCAGATGGCCCGTCTCGTCCGCGGCGAGCCGACGCAACAGCTCGTGCGGCGCATGACGTGCCGCGACGGGAGCACCAAATGGATTCACTGGAACGCAACGGCAGATCGCGAGCGCGGTCTCGTGCTGTGCGCCGGCCGCGACGTGACCGAGCGGCGGCGCATGGAGAGCGAGCTGCGTGCGCGCGCGAGCCAGCAGACCGCGATTGCCGAGTTGGGCCGCATCGCGCTCGGCGCGCGCGACCTCGGTGCGCTGTTCGAGGCGCTCGTGTCGACGGTGCCCGAGCGGCTCGACTGCGACGCGTGCAGGGTGCTGATGCTCTCGGAACCGGAACGATTCCTCTCGATCGCGCAGAAGGGTGCGTGGTCGAGCGGTGTCGGTGACGACGTCGAGGACCCCGGCGCACAGCGCGCCGTCGAATCCGCGCGCACGTTCGTGCTCGACGACACGAGCGTGCCGGACTGGACGCACGCGCGTGCGCAAGGATTCGGCAGCGCGATGTGGGCCGTGTTGCGCGGCGACTCCGGCCCCTTCGGCGCCATCGTCGTCGCGGCGCGCCGCGAGCAGGCGTTTTCGCGGCCGGAAGCGCGTTTCCTCGAAGCGGTCGCGACGCTCTCGAGCGTCGCGATCCGCCGGCGTGAGTCGGAGGAAGCGCTGCGCACGAGCGAGCAGCACCTACGGCACGCGCAGAAGATGGAAGCGATCGGACAGCTCGCCGGCGGAGTCGCTCACGACTTCAACAACCTGCTGACGGCGATACTCGGCTACGCGGAGTCGACGCGCACGGCGCTCGGCCCCGATCACGCCTGCGCGCGCGACGTGCGCGAGATCGAGCGCGTCGCCAACCGCGCCGCCGGTCTCACGCGCAGGCTGCTCGCGTTCAGCCGCACGCCTCTGCCGGTGACTACGCCGATCGACTTGAACGCGGTCGTCGCCGGCATGCAGGGCATGCTCGAGATCGTGCTCGGGCCGGGCATCGATCTCGAGATCGACCTCGACCCGCGACTGTCCTGCGCGCGCGCCGATGCGGGGCAGATCGAGCAGTCCGTCCTCAACCTCGCGATCAACGCGCGCGACGCGATGGGCGGCGGCGGACAGCTCACGATCAAGACCATGAACACGACGCTCGACGCAGAGTCGGCTACGGGACAAGTGCTGCACAGTCCGGCCGGCGACTACGTCACCGTCTCCGTGCGCGACACGGGCTCAGGCATCAGCCCCGCGCTGCAAAGCCGAATTTTCGAGCCCTTTTTCACGACAAAAGAGCCCGGGCGCGGGACGGGCCTGGGCCTCTCGATGGTCTACGGCATCGTGAAACAGTGCGGCGGCGCCATCTCACTCACCACGGAGCCCGGCGAGGGCTCCACGTTCTCGATCCACCTGCCGCGCGCGAGCGAGCTGCCCGCCACGTTGCCGGTGGACCGAAGCGAAGACACGTCGAAACGTTGCGACGGAACCATCCTGCTCGTCGACGACGAGCCGGCGGTGCTCGAACTGTGTGCCGGCGGTCTGCGCGCGCGCGGGTACACGGTCTTGTGCGCGCGTGACGGTGAGGAAGCACGCGCGCTGTCCGCGCGACATCCGTGCACCATCGACCTCTTGGTGTGCGATCTCGTCCTGCCGAAGACGAACGGCGCCGACGTCGCGCGCGCCGTTCAGTCGACGCGTCCCCAGTTGCGCACGCTCTTCATCTCGGGCTACGCCGACAGCCGCATCGTGCGGGGGTTGTGTCAGCAGGACGGGATTGAGATCCTACCGAAGCCGTTCACGCCGACGCAGCTCGTCGAACGCGTGCAAGGCATCCTCGCGGGGGAACACAGGCTGTCCGCATCGAGCCCGTGCTGATCGTCGACGGCGCGTAGCACGATCCGCGCGGCGTGGCAATCGGTCGGCGTCAAGGAACGCAGCACTTGGATTGCCGGGTCCGCTGCGCTCGATCTGAGCTACGGTGTCGCTCCATCGCGTTCCATCCCGCGCGCGATCGGCCTGGAAAACTCAGCGTCCGACTGCCGAGGTCACACGCATGCCCAACTCATCTTCCGCTCTGTCGCTGCCGCGCGTCGCCGTCGTCGACGACGAAGACGACATCCGCGAGCTCGTCACCGGCTGGCTCACGAAGGCGGGCTACGAGGTCGCGACGTTCACCTCGACGGACGAGATCGTCGAGGCGATTGATCCGGAAAACGTCGAGTGCATCGTCATCGACTACTACTTCCCCGATTCGCTGGGCACGTCGATCCACGAGTGGCTGCGGACGACGAACTCGATGACGAGCGTCGTGTTCATGTCGGGTCGCATGACGCCCTCGAGCGCGATCGAAGCGACTCGTCTGGGCGCGGTCGACTTCCTGGAGAAGCCGATGTCGCGCGAAAAGCTGCTCGAAGTGGTCGGCCGCGCGGTCTCGACGACGCGCGAACGGCGCGACTCACGGCGCAAGGAAGAGGCCGGCAAGGGCCCGCGGGACGACCTGACTTCGCGCGCCTGAGCGCGCGTCAGAGTCGCGTGCGCTTGTCGATCAAGTCCGCGAGCAAGCCGACCGACAGCACCTGGATGAACGCGATGAAGATGAGCGTCGTCTTGTCAGACAGGTTCGCGGGGTGCGTGACGAAGCAGTCGAACCACAGCGACGTCATCAGCCCGGCGAGCAGCACGCCTGCGACCGGGTACAGAACCTTGAGCGGGTTGAAGTACAGCACCGTGCGCACGATCAGCCCCGTGAACATCAACGTGTCGCGGATGGGGCGGATCTTCGAGCGGCCTTCGCGCTTGGCGTACTCGATCTGCACGTAGTCGACGCGGTGATCGTTGGTCAGCGCGGCGAGCGTGATCGTCGTCGTGAACGAGAAACCCTGCGGCAGGATCGGACGGTAGCGCAACACCATGTCGCGCCGCATCGCGCGCAACCCTGAGTTCAAGTCGGGGATGCGCGTGCCCGCGAGGTAGCTCGCGAGGATGCGCAAGCACGCTTTCGCCGGCCGACGCACGAGCGGGATCTGCGCGTCCTTGCCCGTGCGCGCGCCGACCGCCATGTCGGCGCCGTCGTCGATGCACGCGAGCAGCTCGGCGATGCGCTTCTCCGGATACGTGCCGTCGGCGTCGGTGATCACGACGACCGCGTGGCGCGCGTGCAGGAAACCGGTCTTGAGCGCGGCGCCGTAGCCCTTGTTCACGCCGTGCTTCACGACCGACAACGATGGGTACTTCGGCCGTATGCGATCGAGCACCGCCGCCGTGCCGTCGGTCGAGCCGTCGTCGACGACGATGATCTCGAGCGGCACGCCGAGCTCAAGCTCCGACAAGCGCCGCACGACGCCCTCGATGCCGTCCTGTTCGTCGAACGCCGGCACGACGAACGTGACGCCGCGTGCGGTCAGGCGCTCACGGGTCGAGTCGCTGGTGGTGGTGTCGGGCGGCAACGGTCGGATCTCGGGGTGCCACTAGATGCCATGCTGCGGCGAGAGACTCAACGTCGCGCTCGCGACTGTGTGCATCCGCAGGGGAGTTCGTGGACGGGAGACGTCAACACTGCGCGGGACCACGATTCAGTGGATCCAGCCGCGCTTGACGATCTTCTGTGTCATTCCGGTGCGAGGAAGAGCATCGAGCGCGGTGCTCTCGACCCACGTCATTTCCCCGGTTGCGGGGACCCCGATGAACCTCGCTGAGGACACGCTCACGTGCACCTTGTGACAGGTGATCGTGTGGCGAAACTCGCCGAGGGGCTCGTCCACGATGAACCGGGGATGGGCGAGCACCAGGGACGGTGCGAGCAACTCACCCGGACTCGTTTCGAACGTGGGCAATTGCCACATCGAGGCCATGCGACCCGTCGGCGGCCGCTGCTCGAGGAGGATGCGCGAGCGCTCGCGCACGACGAGCACCTGGAGCTCGACGTCGATCGGAGCCCGCCGCGCTTTCGGGCGCGGGAGCTCGTCGACGCGGCCCTCGGATCGGGCGCGACAGAGTGCTTCCAACGGACACGTTGCGCACTTCGGCTCGCGCGGTGTGCACACCAGCGCACCGAGCTCCATCAACGCCTGATTCCAAGCACCCGGTTCGCCGCCGGCGCGCACGAGACGCTCGGCGTGCGACCAGGTTGCTTCGCGAAACGTCTTCGTCGCGGGCTCGGAGTCGATCGCGAAGATCCGCGCGAGCACGCGCGCGACGTTGCCGTCGACCAGCGGCTCGGGCTCGTCGTACGCGATGCTCGCGACGGCTCCGGCGGTGTAGGGCCCGAAACCAGGGAGGCTGCGCAGGCTCTCGACCGAACGCGGGATCGTGCCACCCATCTCGTCGACGACCGTGCCTGCCGCAGCGTGCAGTGCGCGCGCGCGACGGTAGTAACCCAGGCCGCTCCAGTGCGCGAGCACCTCCTCGATCGACGCCGAGGCCAGCGCCGACACGTCCGGAAAGCGCGCGACGAAGCGCAGGAAGTACGGCACGACGGTCTCGACGCGCGTCTGCTGCAACATCGCTTCGCTGATCCACACGCGGTACGGATCGCGGTCCGCACGCCAGGGCAGTGGGCGCTTTTCACGCTCGAACCAGGCCAGCAACCCCGCCCGCAGCCGGGCGTCGAGCTCGGCACCGGCGTGTGCGATCGGTCGAGCCGTCGAGTTCGCGATCGGGTGACCGGCAGCGTGTGCAACCGGATGACCCGCCGCATGCGCGAGCGCGTCGGGGAGTGCGCTCTCGGCGCCAGAAAGGAACGGCTGTCGGGCTTTCGGCACGGCGTCGTGTGGTTCCGGACGACCTTTCGACCGGCACGTTCCGAAGATACGCGACGCTGCGACGCTTTCCTCGCACCGCGCTGGTTCGTAACGTGCGGCGCATGCGCAAGGCGCTCGGCATTTCGATCCTGGGTTTCTGCGGGGGCTGGCTCCTTTCCCAATTGCGCGCGATGCCGGGCGGCGACCTGTTCGCCTGGCCGTTCGCGAGCGCCGCCTGCGCGATGGGACTGCGCGCCGCGGCGTTCGTCTTGATCGCACTCGCGCTGTGGAAACGGCGGGAAGGACTGCGCTGGCCGCTCCTCCTGGCGGTCACGTTCGGCTACGCGGCGAGCGGTCTCGCCTCCGGTCCAAGGCAAGGCATCCCCTGGCTCGGGCTCATCGTCGTGGCGATCGCGGGGTGGGTCTCTGCGGGTTGGGTGCGGCCGAAGGAGACACCGCCGAGCTCGCAGGACGGCGCCCAACCGGCCAACGTCGGCGAGATGCTCGGGCTCTTCGTAGCGGGCGGAGGGCTCGCGATCGCGATCGAGAGCATCGCGCGCTACGTGCGCGAGTTCGGCAGCGGCCTGGCGCAGGACGACACGATCTTCGGCGTCGCATTCCTCGCGTTCGTCGCGCTGGGCACGGCCGCGTTCGGATGGCTCGCGTCGACGGCGCGCACGCGCAGGCTCTCGTTCCCGGTGCTCTGCGCAGCGAGCGCGGCGGCGTGCTTCGCGTCGTTGAGCTTCATCGAGACGGTCGCCGATCCGGTCGGCCTCAAGACGTTCCTCGACCGGTGGGGAGTGCGCCCCATCGATCACGGCACGCTCGCGTTCGATCTCATGCTCGGCGCCGCCGCGTTCGTGCTGCCGGCGCTCCTGCTCGGAGCTTCGCTCGCAGGCGCGCGCGGGCGCCGATCGCTTTCGAGCGCAGTCCTCGGCGCCGCCTTGGGTCTGTACCTGATCCCGCGCTTCCTCGACCGCGGGTTCGGCGCGGCGGCGTCGCAAGCGGAGACCTTCACCGCGCAGCTCGTGCCGTACGCCGTGATGGCGACGGTCGGAGGAGCGGCGCTCGCCATCCTCTCCGAGTCGCGCCGCCGTCCCATCGCGCGCTACGTCGCGCTCGCGCTCGCGCTGCCTTGCGCGCTCGTCGTTCTCGGGCACACCATCAAGCCGATCTTCGTCCTCGATCCGTGGAGCTCGCGCCCGATCCTGCCCTACCTCGCGTTCGACACGCCGATGGGTCTCGCCACGATCGAGAACTCGGTCGGCGGGCTCAAGGTCGCGAGCCTCGCGCGCCACCAGATCACGCCGGAGACGAGGGAGTCCGCGAGCGACTCGCAGCGCCTGCGCGATTCGTTCGCGCTGATCTCGCCAGCGCGCAGGAAAGAGGGCTCCATCCAGGTCCTGTTCGTCGGCCAGCTCAGCGCGTTTCGTGCGAACGAGTTGACCACGCTCGGCGCGACGCGCATCGATCGCAGCGCCGCCTGGTGGAAGGCGATGCCGCGGCTCGAGGCCGCGCTCTTCGAGAACGGTGACGTCTCGCAGAACCTGCAGATGCCGGAGGGCGAAGTGCTCTCTCCCGACGAAGCACGTCGGCGCCTCGCGGACGGCAAGTACGACATCGTGATCGCGCCGCCTGTTCCGGGCGACGCGCCCGCGATCGCGCACGTCGACGCGCCGGAGAAGACGGTGGTCGTGCGCTGGCTGAGGCTCGACGAGCCTTTGCGCGGCGTCACGGCGCGCGAGCCTGCCGTGCTCAGCGCCGCGGGTCTCGACATGCCCGCGCTGGGCATCGTCACGAACGCGAGCACACCGTCGGCCGATGCAGCGGAACGCCCGCGCACGCTTCCGTCGTCACGCTTCGACATGTTCGTCCCGACACCGCTCGCCTGGTCGCTCGTGCGCGAGCCGAACCGCGTCGACAAGGCGCGCTCCGCGGCGTTCCAGTCGCTGGCGACGAGCTGGCATCCGGCTCCGACTCCTTTCATCAAGGGCCTCGAGCTGCACTACAGCGTGCAAGCGCCGAGCTCGCCCTTCGAGAAGGATGAGGATCGCATCGAGATATCCGACCCCGCCTTGGATCAGCTCAAGATCGACGCGCGTGGAGAGCTCGACGCGTTCACGCGCGCGATGTGGGAGTGGATCGCAGGCGTGCTCGTCGGCAAGCGCGACGTCACGCGCATCGAGAAGTACGTCGCGCCCGTCGCAGCCGCGCACGCGCCCTGGTCGGCGCTCGAGGTGTCGCTCGCCTACGCCGACCTCGAGAGCCTCGACGCGCCGGCCGCGATCGCGCGGTTGGAGCCCGTCGTCGCGCGCGATCCGGCGGCATGGCGGGCGTGGTTCGCGCTGGGCGAGGCGCGCGAGATCACCGGCAACGCGTCGGGGTCGGCAGCCGCGTTCAAGCACGCGGACGACCTTCTGCCCGGCCAGAACTGGATCCGGCGCCGGTTCGCGATGGCTGCATGTCGCGCCGGCGACCCCGCCGGTCGTCGGGTCGCACAGGAGCTCCTGGCCCAGAAGCCGAAGGACACGCAGATGCAGGCCTTCGTCGCGCCCGGTCCGCCGCCGCCCGCGCCGACGTCGTACCAGCCCCAGGAGTGAGGGTCGTACCGCTTCGCGGCGCATGTCCGGATCGGCGGAGGGGAGGGTCAGCGGTTGAGGCCTTCAGGGCCGCTGAGCACGACCCGACGAGCTCGACGCCGCAGCCGCGAACGCGCGCGACATCTCAATAGCGACTGCTTGAACGGGGTCAGGGGCCGCGGGAGGTGGAAGGTCCTTCACCTCGCCCCGGCACGGCACCCAAGGCCGGGTATCCACGGACCCAGCAGGGGGTACAGTTCGACGACGGCGGCTCGCTCCGGCGCGAGGCTCGTCGGAACCGCTTTCGAACCTTTCCGTATCGCATGCGTCGAGCTGCAGTAACAATGGGGATGCACTGGTGTTCGGATCCCAGTGCTCTCGAATCCGGACGGCAGCCCGACTCGTCGAACCCGGAGAGACACGCGCGCGCCGCACCGCCTGGTGAGCGTGCACCGCATTCAAGGAAGAACCCTCTCTCATGAAATCCTCTCCCTTCGCGCTCCTCGCGATCGCGGCTGCCCTGGTGGGCGTCTCGGCGCTCGGCACGGCGATGATCGAGCGCCTCGATCTCTCCCAAATGGTCAAGAAGACCGACAACGCGGTCTTCGGCACCATCGTCGCGCGCAACGTCGTGCGCATCGATCACCCGGTCGACGGACCCGAGCTCTACTTCACGACGGTGACGATCGAAGGTCGCTCGCTCGAGAACGACAAGCCGGTAACAATCGACGTCAGCCACATGGGCGGCTGGATCGACGAGACGCACGGCTCGTTCGTCTCCGAAGCACCCTCGGCCGACGACACGAAGGTCGGCAACAAGGTCGTGTGCTTCTACAAGCACGTCGAGAACATGGGCGGCGACTTCGCCGGCAACGTCATCTACACGTGGCACGGCGGGATCTACCGCACGTTCGACCGCAAGGGTGACACGGTGGTCCAGGGCCGCGGTGACGGCTATGCGATCCAAGGCAACGTGACCTTGCTCGACCTCCAGTCCCAGATCGCGAAGATCACGAAGTGAGGTCCATGATGAACACCACGAACACCACGACCACTGTGAAGACAGCGAAGTTCAGCGGCGCGAAGCTCGGCCGCATCGTCCTCTCCACCGCCGCCGCGGCATCGGCCGCAGTGCTGCTGCTCCCCTCGCGCACGGACGCCTTCGCCTTGCTCGGCACGACGCTCAGCACGTCGCTGCGTCACTTCCGCGTCTACGACAACTTCACCGACTCGACCGCGCACGACAACACGGTGCCGGACACGAACTTCCCCGGCTATCAGGGCGTCACGATGGCCGTGTGGAAGGCCGCGATCGAATGGGGCAGCCGCCTGCACGCCAACGGCAACGGCGACCCGTCGCAACCCGGCGGCTTGGGTTCGGGCGGCGCCAACTTCGACGCGTACTTCCAAGGCAACGCGCTCAACGTCGGCAACATCGGCGACAACACGGTGTCCGAGCTCGCCGGTTCGAACGGTGGCGTCCTGGCCTTCACCGAATCGTTCGGGAACAACACGGGCTGGCGCATGCGCTTCTACTCGTCGTGGATCTGGGCGGACGGACCGGGGACCAACATCCCCGGCAACCAGATCGACATCCAGGGCGTCGCCTGCCACGAGTACGGACACTCACTGGGCCTCAACCACACGACGACGCCGGGAGCCACGATGGTGGCCACGATCGTCGGCACCGGTGTCGGGCAGCGCTCGATCGAGACCGACGACATCAACGGCGTGCGGGCCATCTACGGTGTCGCCGCAGCGAGCAAGCCGATCATCTCGAGCATCGTGACCGCACCGGGATCGGTGACGATCACCGGTTCGAACTTCGCGTTCACGGGCAACCAGGTCTGGTTCACGAAGGACACAGCCGGTGCCACGGTTTCGGTCATCGTCAACAACGTGGTCTCGACGGGCACACAGCTCACCGTCAACATTCCAGCCAACGCGGGCGCGGGCGACGTGCTCGTCAAGATCCCCTCCAGCGGCGGCACATCGCTCTCCAACGCGTGGCCCTTCACGCCCAACACCGGACCGTTGTGCCCGTCGCCCTACAACTTCTGCTTCAGCTCGCCGAACACGTTCGATCCGAACGGGGCGTTCATGGGTTGGAGCGGTTCGCAGTTCACCTCGAGCAACGACTTCGTGCTCGTCGCGAGCGGCGTGCCCCCGAATGCGGCGGGGCTCTTCTACATGGGCCTCAACGAGACCTTCTCGTCGTTCGGCAACGGCTTCCGTTGCGTGGGCGGATCGGTGGCGCGCTTCAGCGTGATCCACGCGAACGTCTTCGGCGACGCGGTTCAGAACGTCGACAACACGCTGGCTCCCGCGCTGGGACGGATCGTTCCGGGCAGCACGTGGAAGTTCCAGTTCTGGTATCGCAACCCGCTCGCGGGCGGTGCGGGCTTCAACTTGACCGACGGGTTGAGCGTGGACTTCTGCCCCTGAGGCGCACGAGCAGGATCTGAGCGGCGGATTCACTGCCGCTCATCGACGACCCGGCCCGAGTTGGCCGGGTCGCTTCGTCTTGGGGCCCTCCTTCTCGTGGGTCCGATCCGCGTCGGTGTCGGCAGCGCGCGTCGACTCCGCGCGCACGTGCGTGTGTTGGACACCTGGGTCGCTTCTTGAAGAGCGCGCACCGCCTGCGTTCCCGTCGCGCGCCACGCCGAGGGTGGCTATCGTGCCCCGCACTCGGGGCTCGGCGATGCGCGAAAGCGCGCGAGAGGCGAGCCGGGTGAACCCTTCATGAGCCAGGTCGGAAACGACTCGAAGCACCAGCCGACGATGACGCGAGCCTTCTCGTTGACGACATGGACGGCACGTTCGTGAACGACACGGTCGTGAACCCCATCGATGACGCGATCGTGGACGGAACCCGCGAACGGCGCCGGTCTTGGCCCTGGATTGCGCTCCTGCTGGTCCTGACCGCGGCCGTTTTCGCGCGCGGGTTGAACGGCGGGTTCGTGTACGACGACGAGATCTCCGTCCTGCGCAACCCGTCGCTCTCGAGCTTCAGCGATCTGGCTGCGTCGACGTTGCAGCCGCACGGGGAGTTCCGCGACGTCACGGGAACGGCGGTCGCCGGATACTGGCGACCGCTCGCGAACGTCGCGTTGGCCGTCGGTCGGCTGCTCGGCGGCGGCAGCGCGATCGGGTTCCACGCGCTCTCGCTCTTGATCCACCTCTTGTGCACGTGGGTCGCGTTCTGCTTCGTGCGGCGCATCACTTCGAGCGACGCGGTCGCGTTCTTCGCAGCGCTGTTGTTCGGACTGCATCCGGTGCACGTGGAGTCGGTGGCGTGGATCAGCGCCATCGACGAAGTGCTGGGCGCTCTCTTCGCGCTGCTCGCGCTGGACGCGTTCTGCGTGTGGCGCGAGCGCGGATCGAATGGGTCACCGTGGCTCGCCGGCGCCTGGTTCCTGTGCGCACTGCTCACCAAGGAGATGGCGCTCGCGGTCGTACCCCTCGCGATCGCGATCGATCTCCATCGGTACCTGCTGAACCAGCGGGTCGCTCGCGCGTCGGTCGTGATGCTTCCGAACGCACGCCGCGCCTACGCGCCGCTCGCGGCAGCGCTCGCACTCTGGTACGTCGCGCGCACGTGCGTGTTCCACAGCCTGATGGCCGGCTTCGACCGCACGACTACCGAGTTCGGCGTGAGCTTCGCGCGGCTCGTCTGGTTGCGCTTCGAGCTGGTCGCCAAGGGCCTCGAGCTGTGCGTGTGGCCCGCCGACTTGCGCGTGTTCCATCCCTTCGTTCCCCGGGCGCAAGGGCCGTGGCTCACGCTCGCGGTGTGCGCGGCGTGGACGCTGCTCGTCGTCGCCGCGTGGAAGAAGCGCATGCCGCGCGTCTTGCTCGCCGCGCTGATCGCCGTGCTCGCGATGACACCGACGCTCGTCGACGTCAAGGTCTTGAGCTTGTTCCCGCTCGACGAGCGTCACCTGTACGTCGCAGCACTCGGCGTCGTGATGCTCTTCGCGATCGGAGCCTGGCGGTACCTGCCGCGCCCGCTTGCAGTCATCGTGCTGAGCGCGGGAGCGATCGCGCTAGGCGTGCGCTCGTCCGAGCGCATCGGCGTGTGGCACGACCAGAAAACGCTGTTCACGGCGGCCACGGCGGAGGCGCCTCGATCACCGTACGTGCACCGCGTGCTGGGCGGAGTGCTGCTCGAGGAGTACCGCGTCACGCGCAACCTCGACAAGCTGCGCGCCGCGCACGCGGAGTTCGAGAGGGCGCTCGACCTCGGGCTTGCGGCACAGAACGGCGACGAGACGATCTTCGCCGTCAGCGCCGACTTCCTGCAGGCGAACGTCGGTCTGGCGTGGTCGTTGATCTACGAGGCCGAGGTCGATTCAGAGCACGATTTCAGCACTCCGGTCGAGCTGCTCCGGAGGGTCGTGAAGCGCTATCCACAAAGCCCGGAGGCGCTGACCGCGCTCGGCATCGCGCACTACGGCCGCGGCGATCTCGACGAAGCGCAACAGGCGCTCGAGCAGGCTGTCGCGATCGACGACGGCTTCGTCGAGGCGCACTCGGCGCTCGCGAAGGTGTGGATGCAGCGCGGTGATCCCGCCAAGGCGCGCAAGGAGATCGAGAGCGCACTGAGCCGGAGCCCCGACAACGTCGACCACATGCGGATCCTCGCCGGCGCGCAGGACGCGATGGGCGATGACGCGGCGGCGATGCAGACGGTCGTGCGCGCGCTCTCGATCATGCCCGAGAACCCGGGACTGCACGTGATGCGCGGCAACCTGATGGCGAAGCACGGCAACCTGGACCCCGCGTTGGCGGAGTTCGATCGCGTGTTGTTGACGCATCCGACGTCGAGCGAAGCCTGGCTCGCGAAGGGCAAGGTTTTGCTCTTGAAGCACGAGACGTCGGGCGCGCTGCGTGCGTTCGAGCAAGCGGCCGAGTTCGACACGACGAACTTCGAAGCGCACTACAACGCGGGCTCGATGCTCGCTGCCGATCCACAGCAAGGCATACCGGCTGCGCTGCCGTATTGGGTGCGCGCATACGAACACCGCGGCGTCAATCCGGCCGGCAAGATGCTGCGCGCAACCCTCTTGAAAGCGCCGATCGCGAGCGCGGACACACTCGTCTCGCTCGCCACGTCCGACGCCGACCACCACGATTCCGACGGCGCGCTCGAGTGGATCGAACGCGCTCTGAAGATCGATGCCAAGAACGGTCAGGCGCTCTTTCTCAAGGGCGGTATGTTGCGGGAGAAGGGCGACAAGGAGGGTGCGCTCAGCGCGTGGAAGGCTGCCTGCGAGGCCCTGCCGGACAGCCCGGGCGCTTTCGGGTCGACTGCTTCGCTCCTGATCGAAATGGGTAACCGCGGCGAGGCGCGGAAGTATCTGGAGCGGGCGCTCGCCATCGTGCGCAAACAGGCCGAGACGGATCCGAAAGCGAAGGAGATCCTGCCGGCGCTCGAGCAGCAGCTCTCCGAGTTCGACGACAAGGGAAAGTGATCTCGCGGGACGAACGAGCGAGCGTCGGTGACGATGGCTCGGAGCGGATCACGCAGAGTTGACGGTTGAAGTGAGGATTTAGAGGGCCGCGCCCAACGGCGTGGTCGAAGCGATACCGAGATCTATGCGCTCGCACGCAATCGTTGCCCTGTTCGCTTTTCTCGCCGGCGCGCTGGTCGTCTGGTTGATCGTGTTCGCGACGGGATCGCCGCGTCCGACGCCCAGCCCGATTCAACCGGCCGCGAACGGAAGCGCGATCGATGCTGCGCCGCAACCTGCGGACGAGATCGCGAACGTGCCCGCGACCGGTCACGTGGTCTCCCAGAAGACGACCTTCGTCGCAGCCTCCGCGAAGCGAACGCCGACCGAACTGCGCACCCTGTGTCTGCTGGGCGGGTTCGTGCGCAGCTCGTCCGAGGCTCGTACGCCGGTGTCGAGTGCCTATGTCGGTCTGTTCCGGCCTGCGCTCCAAGACGACAGTGCGACGAGCGATTTCGGTCAGTGGGGTGGTCCGCCCGACTACCGTCCGGAGTGGCGGCAGCTGCTCTCGTGGACTTATACGGACGAGGACGGGAAGTTCTCGTTCGACGAGTTGAAGGCCGGCACGTACATCGTGCGCGCTGAGCGCGGGCCGCTCGTGACGGCGAGCACGGCGCCGCAGACGCTCGAAGTGGGCGAAGTGCGCGCCGGCCTCGACATCGCGTTGCCGCTCACCGGCGATCTCGAGGGACACATCCTCGCGCCGCCCGACACGTCGTTCGACACGTGGCGGGTCGCACTGGAGCGCGCCGACAAGCAGATCGAGCCAATCATGCGGAGCGATGTCGGAGGTGACGACCGCGTGCGCAAAAACGTCGAGGACGACGGCGCGTTCGAGATCGGTCCGGCGCAAGCAGGGTTGCACCGCGTGCTTCTTGTCTGGCCGGGCCAGTCCACGTCTCTTGGACAGCGAAACGGTTTGCCGATCGGTGAAGTGATGATCGTCGCCGGCGAGACCGTGAAGCAAGAGTTCGACTTGCGTGGAGGGTTTCCCGGATCGTTGAACGTCACGCTGCACATTCCCCTCCTCGAACGCGAGGACGCGCCGGCATTCCACCGCAGGATTCCCTACACGATCGACGCGCGGCCGAGCTTTCGCGACGCGAAGGTCGAATCGTTGGTCGCAACCTGCCGGTTGGGAGAGACGGTGGTCGTCGGTCCGTTCGAGCCGGGGATGTGGTCGCTCAGGATCGACTCACCGCTCACGATGTGGACGTACTCGGTGCCGGTCGAAATGCTGATCGAAGCCGGCAAATCGCGCGACGTGACGATCGAAGTGCCCTTGTTCGAAGGCACGTTGACCTGCCAGGATGCAACGTCCGGCGAAGTCCTGCGTGGCACGAACGTGAGCGTCGGCGTCCATTCTCCGTCAGGAGACAGAGGCATGGGGGTGAAGACGGACGATCAGGGTCGCCTTCGGTTGGAGTATCCGATCGGCACGTACACGCTGGCGGTCTTCGCGTTCAAGCAAGACGGGACGTGGGACACGGCGTTGCCCGAGACGTTCGATTGGCAGGCTGACGGACCGCACCCGAACTCGCTGAAGCTCTTGAGTCCGACGTCCGCGCCGCGCTGATCCTCTGCGAGCGAACGCGAGACGTCGTCGGATCCGTGCGTGGAGTTCGCTCAGTGCGCTCCGCAGAGCGTGACTTGATCCACCGAGAACACCGGGCCTTCGACGCAGCACTTCGCGTTCGGCCACGCGCCCATCGGGCCGTCGCTCACCGTCGGCACCGGACATCCGTTGCAGATGCCGACGCCGCAACCCATGAACGTTTCGAGCGAGAGCCAGCACTCGAGCTTCTTCTCGCGCGCGAGCGACTCGACCGCTTCGAGCATGCGCTCCGGACCGCACGCGAGCAGGCGTACTTTGCGTGGTAATGTGCCGGCGCTCCACAGGCTCTCGAGCAACTGCAGCACGTTGCCGCGCATGCCGTGTGAGCCGTCGTCGGTGCACGTGTGGACCGGAACGCCGAGCGTCTTGAACGCTTCGAGGTCGTACAACAAGCCTTTGCGCGCGGCGCCGTACAAGTAGACGAGCTGATCCGGACGCGCAGGTTTGCGACCGTCCATCCCCGCGAGCGCTTGCTCGATCCCCATCCAGAACGGTGCGGATCCGATCCCGCCCGCGAGCATCACCCACGGCGCTCCGTCGCCGTCGAGCGTCCCCCATCCGTTGCCGAGCGGACCGACGACGCGCAGCTTCGTGCCGGGCGTGCACTGCGCGAGAGCAGCGGTGCCCGTGCCCATGATCTTGATCAGGAACTCGATGTCGCGGCCGACCTGCCGGTAGACCGAAAACGGCCGCGGGATCGACGGCGACAAGCGGTCTTCGCGACGCAGCATGAAGAAGCGCGCGGCGCGCAGCGGCGACAGCGGCGTCTCGGTGCGGATGCGCAGCACGACGCCGTCGTCGCCGCACGGCACGACGGACACGGCTTCGGCCAGCATCGATCTCGAATCGGACGGCGGAGCGGGCATGGGCGCGACAGGATAACGAGCAGAGTGCTCGAAATCGCGCCGGATCCGCGCCTCGTTCGTCAATCGACGCGCGACCAGACTCCCCCGTCGCGACCGACCCGGCCGTGCACGCCCATCAGCGGATGCGCGCTCAACGCACGCTTCCCTGCGTCGAGCTCCGGCACGCGCGTCGCGCCCGAGTAGTGCTGCTTCTCACCCTGGTTGTCGCTCACCATGATGCGGCCGTCCGCGTCGATCGAGAACACCCGGGTCCCCGACAGTCCGGGCGAAAGCGGCCACGCGTAGGCCAGGAACTCGCGCTCGTCGTCGTCGACGTTGCGCGGCGAGCGGCGCGCCACGTCGATGCGGAACACGTAGCCGGCCGAGGTGAAGCATCCGTCTTCGTCCGGACGCATGTTCACCGGCAGGAGCGGATTTTTCAGCGCGGGCTTCAAGCTGCGCAGCCCCGTCGCACCCGTGAGCTCGCCCAGCGTGCCGAACTCGCCTTCGCCGTCGCGATCGAGGTCGTCGTTGCGTGCCGAGCGGAACGCGCGCTCGGCTTGCTCGATCTCTTGAAGCGTCTTCTGCGCCGCCGTTTCGTTGGCTTCGGTGCGGGCCGACATGAGCGTGGGTACCGCCGTCGCGCCTGCGATCGCGGCCGTGCACAAGAGCGCATATCCGCTCGTCGTGCCCTTGCCTTCGTGCGTCGCGACCTCGAGCCCGAGGCTGGTGCGCCGCCCGACGGTGATCGACGTGTCGTCCTTGCTCGTTTTCGTGAGCGAGAACGCTCCCGGCTCTGCCTTCAGCGCCCGCTGCATCGCGCCCGGTGTGGTTCCCGCTGCGCTCGCCGCGGACAGCGCGTGCGCCAGACCCGCGTTCGTGTAGCTCAAGATCAGCGCGTGATCGTCGATGCACCAGCTCAACTCGATCATCGTCGTGGCGCCGCCTTGCGCGCCCTGCATCGGCATCGGATCGAGCCTGTACGTCGTGAACCCGTACATCTCGCGCGAGCGCACGTGATCGCGCAGTGGCGTCGTCTGGACGTACTGGTCGAACTGCTTGCGCAGCGCCGCTGCGTCCTTCAACTGCACGACGAACGTGAGCTCGAGCCCATCGGTCGGAAGCCCCTGGCCGAAGCGCGCGAGCTGCTCGACGTCGCCCGTGATGCCGACCGTTGGGCCGACCTTCGCGAACAGGTCCTTGCGCAAGTCGAAGCCTTTGGCCGCGACCGCGTCGAAGGCGTCGTCGAGATCGGCCTTGCCCTTGTCGGGGAGGAGCTTGTACACGGTGTCGATCAGCTCGAGCAGGTCGATCGAGCCGAGCGCTGCGACCGGTGCGTCGTCCGGGATGAAGCGCGCGACGGCGGGATCGATCGGATGCGCAGCGAACACGCGCGTGAAAAGATCGTTTCCGTCGGGCGAATCGATCAACAGCGCCTCGTCGATGCCGGTCTGGCCCAGCGCGGCGACGGACGAAATGCCGTGGACCGAGTTCGCGCCGAGCCCATCGATGACGTGCTTGACGTCGACGTCGCCGAACATCCCCACCACCGTCCACACGGGATCGAGGTTGAGAAAGCACTCCGCGACCGGCAGCGAACCCTCTTGCGAGAGATCGCGCGTCGCACGCACGATGTGGGCTGCGGCGAACGAGTCCTCGAGCGGACGACGCGGCAGCGGTGCCATCACGGAAGGCACGAGCGGTTGCGGACCGACCTGGAAGATGAACTGGTTGCCTTCTCGTGCGAGCTCCAGGCCCGCGCCGTCGACGCTCGCGTGACGGTGCCAGGCCTCGGCACCGTCGGAGACGACGTCGATCTTCAGCGCGGTGCTCGGGTTCTTCGCCGCGTCCTTCGCGATGGAATCGAACGCGCGGTCGAGCAGATGCTGGAGATCGTCCGCGTGTGCTCCGGCGTCGAACAGGAACGCGAACGTCAGCGGGCAGCCGGTGACTTCGTCGGCGCGTCCGGCCAAAAGCTTGGCGTCGACCGAGATCAGCGCGACGACCAGCTCGCCTTCGAGGGCGAGGAACCGGCCCTTCAACTCGCCCAGGTCGGGAAACTCGTCGCGCAGCTCGGTCTCGAGCCCGGCCAGCCTCGATTCCATTTCCTCGCGCGCGCCGGCCATCGCCGGGTTCGCGAACAGTTCCGGCAACGGCGAGCGCGCCATCGCTTCCGCGAGCTTCTCGACGTGTGGCAGGCGCACCGCGATCAGCGTCGACTTGGGCAAGCGCTGCAGCAGCGTGCCGCGCGCGGCGAGCGTAGGCAGCTCGACCTTCGCGGGCGGCGGCGTGTCGGGCAGCACGATCGGTTTTGCGATCAGCCCTTGGTCGGCGGCCGCTGTCGCCTTCGCTTTCGGACGCGGTTTCGCAGGCGGGGCGACCTCACTGGTCACCATGTCCTGCGACTGCGAGCCTGTGAACTCGCTCTGGACGCAGGCTGCGCACAGGAAGATCGAGAGGCCGAGTGCAGTCGTTCGCGTGCGCATCCAGTTCGTCATCGAGTCGTCTCCGTTCGAGCCGCGCGCATCTCGAAGTGCGCACGTGCGGGGGATTCATGTGATCGGCAGCGGGATGAGCGTTTCGAAAGTGAAAGGCAGCGCATTTCTTTCCGCGCGCTCTCACCCGTCCGAAAGCACGGTTTCGTCGGCGAAGCGCGTGTTCACCAGGCGCCACAGCACGATCGCGGCTGGGACGACGGCGAGCGCTGCCATCAGCATGAACCCCGCGACGGTCTCGAGCCGCCAGTCGAGGACCTCGTTCGCGACGCGCAGGTAATCGTTGGTGAAACCGAACGACCCATTTTCGTGGTACGTCGCGCGCGCGCCGGCGCTCGACACGAGACCGAAGCACAGCCACGCGTTCTTGCCGACGAGGAACCAGCCGACCGAGCTGTAGAGCGCGCGCTCGAGCCGAGATGACGTGAAGCCGCCGTCGAGAGCCTTCCACAAGCACAGCGTCGCGAACACGAGCTCGGCCCCATGGCCGGCCAGTAGATGGAGGAGGTCCTTCCCTCCCGTGAACGCGAGCAAGGGATGCACGACGAGCGCGAGGACGAGTCCAGTCCACTTGGCCGGTCCGGCGAGACAGCGCCACGCAGCGGTCGCGAGGCCGGCACTCACCATCAGCACGAGCAGGACCTGCTGCTGCGAATGCACGGCGGCCGCGTGGCCTTCGAGCGAGATCGCCGGGATCGCAGGCATGCCGAACAACCACGCGACGGCGGCGTGCCCCATCTCGTGCACGAGCGACTCGAGGAACCAGCCCATGAAGCTGAGCCAGTGCAAGCCGCTCAGCATGGACATCAACGCGACGAACGTGGCGGTCACGATGCCCGAGCCGAAGTAGAACCACGGCTCGAGGCGCGCGCGCGCTTCATCGCGCGGTGAGGCGCTCTTTCGCACCGCGATCGTCGAGGTGAACTCCGCGCTCGCCGCCGCCGGTCTGGGCGCGATCTCCGGCGCGATGCTCGGCGTCATCCCGCTCGTCGTCGCCGCGGTGGCAACGACGGCGCTCCGCCGCAGCTCGTGTCGCAAGAGCTGTCCGCACAGCCCGCAGAAGAGCGCAGTCTCGCTCGTCGAGCGCCCGCAACGTGGACAGGCGCATGCGGCCTGGAGAACCATGGCGGGTCTCATCGGCAGGCCGCGGGTCCGAACCTGTGGCGGACGGTCGCAGGCCGGATCGGCGCGGGCTCGCGGGTTGCAACGCTTTCCCGTCATCCCCCCCTCTCTGTGCTCTCCGCGGAGGAAAAGAGTGCGCTCACAAAGCATCTGGTCGAAGACAAAGGCGTTCGCGGCCGACTTCGACCGCGAGCAGCCGTTCAGGCTCGCGGCATCTCTCTCCTACTATTCGTTGTTGGCGCTGGCGCCTCTGGTGCTGGTCGTGATCGCTCTGGCGAGCCTCGTGTTCGGTCGCGACGCCGTCGAAGGGCGTATCGTCGGCGAGATGGAGGGCCTGGTCGGCCAAGCCGGAGCTGAGGTCATCCAGACCGTCATCCGCAACGCACACAGTCCCAAGCAGGGTGTCGTGTCGCTCGTGATCGGCATCGTGACGTTGATCATCGGCGCCACGACGGTGTTCGTGCAGTTGCAGAGCGCGCTCAACCAGATCTGGGAGGTCAAGGTCGATCCGACGAAGAAGAAGAAGAGCGCCGTGTGGGGACTCGTGCGCGACCGCTTGCTGTCGATGGCGATGATCCTCGGTGTCGGGTTTCTACTGATGGTGTCGTTGATGATCAGCGCGGGGCTGTCGGCGGCGAGCACGTGGTTGCAAGGTCGCATCGCGCTGCACCCGTTGTTCTGGCAGGCGATCGACATCGTCGCGTCGTTCGGGATCATCACGTTGCTCCTCGCGATGATCTTCAAGTTCCTGCCCGACGCGAAGATCGCCTGGCGCGACGTGTGGTTCGGAGCGCTCGTCACCTCCGTGCTGTTTGCCGTCGGCAAGTCCCTGATCGGCGTCTACCTCGGTCGCGCGAGCATCGGCTCGGCCTACGGAGCAGCAGGGTCGGTCGTCGTCTTCATGGTCTGGATCTACTACGCCGCGCTGATTCTGTTCTTGGGCGCGAAGATCACGCAGGTGCGCACGAAGCGCGCGCACGGGATGGCGCCGCCGGTCGAGTACGCGGTGAGTGCGCCGCACGCACCGAAAGAGGCGTAGCAGCCGGTGGGGAAAGTGCTTCGTGATCAGAGTTCGCCCATTCGTGCCTGATCGAGAAGCGAAACCTCAGGCGAATCGGTGGATTCATCGAGGATTTCGCGACGCATAGCCGGCGCGAATGAACGGATTCTGGCGCGAATGACCCTCACCACGGGCTGGTAGCCCCAGACCATTACGGAGTCCAGACGATCCGGATCGAGTTCGAAGAGTTGAACGTCGAGAGCGAGCAGAACGGCGCGGCGTTGCGATAGAAGATCTCGTAGAAGCGCGTGCCGCCGGCCTGAGGAAGGACCCCGATCACCGAGATCTTGGGATCGCCCGGCACGCCGAGCTGCACCGATGTGCCGCTCGCCTGCCGCGTCGCGAGACGCGTGATCGTGCCGGAGAGACAGCGCACACCGTCACCGAACACCGGTGCCGTCGCCGTCGTCGGCGCGGTCGCTGACTGGGCGAAGAGCGCGCTCGTGTTCGCGACGACGCGCGACGCCTGCAACACGATCGTGTCCGCCGAAACGCTCGGGGCGCCGATGGCTTGGAGGAGCGCACCCAGAGGCTGAGACGAGCTCGCGCAACCGGCCAGGGGAGCTCCGACGTTGCCGCACGGACACGTCGCGACCGCACCTTCGCACGCGTCGGTGAACGACGGCGCAAGCGGTCCCACCGAGTACACGTCTTGGTTCTGGTTCGTGTCGGTCGGGTCGAGGTCGGTGTAGTCCGTGAAAGCCACGGCCGCCCCGCTGTCGGACATCGTCGGGCCGGAAGCCGAATCGAACATCGACTGGCCCGTGGAGTCGAGGCTGACGATCGTGGTCGTCCCGAGCAGGTGGTCGTTCGACAAGATGCGCGTGCCCGATTGCATGGGCACCACGACGATGTCGTCCGCTTCGGTCTGGTAGGCGACGAAACGGCCGTCGGAGCTGCACGCGGGATCCATCGAGGCGCCGTCGCCGCCCATGTTGCTCGCGTTCGCGCTGACGAGCGTGGTCACGCCGCTCGTGATGTCGTGCCAGAAGACGTTGTGCGGCGGAGTCGGCGCGGCGGGAATCGTCGCCATGTTGGTGGCTTCGCTGGCGAACACGACGACGTGTCCGTCGGCGGAGATCTGCGAGCCCTGGTCGACCGTCTGCGTACCGCAGTCCGGGCAGAACGGAATCGTGTAGAACGTGACGCCCGAGGGTCCGTCGGCTTCGATTCCACCGGTGGCCTCGCTCACGCGGATCGTCGTTCCGGCGGTGCGGTCGCGCACGAACACGTCGGTTACGCCGTTCGCGTCGTTCGCGATCATGTCGCTCGCCATGCTCTCGAACGCGACGTAGCGACCGTCGGCGGAGATCGAGGGGAACCAGCTCGGACCGTTGCCGATGCCGGAGGTGTTCGCGCTGATGAGCTCCGTCGTGCCCGTCGTGCGATCGTGCAGGAACACGCTCTGCGCCAGCACCGACACGCCGACGAGGTTGGTCGCGTTGCTCGCGAACAGCACGTAGCGGCCGTCCCGCGAGATGGTGACGCCGCTCGGGGTGATGTAGTTGTGCGGCCCCGCGAAGCCGGTCGTCTGGACGTAGGTGGTCCCCGAGTCCTGGTTGCCTTCGGTGCCGCCCGAGCTGACGCTCACGCGCTCCGTCGTGCCGAGCGAAGTGTCGCGCACGAACACGTCGACGCGGTTGTTCGTGTCGTTCGGGACGAGGTCGGGCGCGCTGCTCGCGAACGCGACGTAACGGCCGTTCTGCGACACCGAGGGCTGTCCCACGTACGTCACCGGGAAAGTGGTCTGGGTGAGGGCGGGATGCGACTCGGCCCCGCCGGTCGCGACGCTCACGCGCACGACGTTCGTGTTGCTGCGATCGCGCAGGAAGATGTCGACGTCGTTGTTGTTGTCGTTCGCGACGATGTCGGCGGCTCGCGAAGCGAAGGCGACCCAGCCGCCGCTCGCCGAGATGGAAGCGTCGTTGGCTCCGTCTGCAGGCGTCAGTCCGCCCGGAATGATGTCGACGGGCGTCGGCAGTTGTGCGCGGGTCTGTGAAACGAGGACTACGGCTGCGAAAGCACCGGTCAAGAACAGTTGGCGATGATGCAATTTCATGATGGGGATTATCCCTCGAATGCCGGATCTGGAAACGTCTAGTCTCTCCATTCGCGGCGGTTGCGCTGCACTGGTGTTCATGAAGACCTTCGAAGACATCGCGCGCGGCGACCGCTTCGTCCACCGCATCGCCGAGGACGAGCGACATATCGCGTTCCTGACCCCGACGCCCGTCCGTCCGGGTCATGTCATCGTGATCACACGGCGCGTTGCGGACTCCGTGTTCGACCTGGACCCCGCAGATCACGCGGCACTGATGGAGTTCGCGCGCGTCATCGCGCTTCGCCTGCGCGAACGCCTGCCGTGCGCGCGCGTGTGCATGGCCGCGATCGGCTGGCAGGTCAGGCACGCGCACGTGCACCTCGTGCCGACGGACGCGGACGGGCAATTTCCAGCGCTTCCCGGCAGCCCCGCGAACGAAGCGGACCTGATGGTCGTCGCGAACAAGCTCGGCGATGCTGAGCGTCGGTGAAGCTGACCGGTCGGCACGGCGCGTCCGCCACGAAGCCGGCTCGATGGGGTGGCAGTAACCCCGAGCGTGGACCAAGATGGCCGCTCGTATCCCCTTCACACCTGCACGACCGCGATGCACCCCATGACACGAACCCCTCTCACGCGAGCGCAGTCCCTAGGTGAACTGAAGAAGCTCGGCTGGAAGTCCCGCAGCGTCAAAGCCGAGATGCGCGAGAACCTGATCACACGCTTGCGCGAAGGCCGACCACTGTTCCCAGGCATCGTCGGGTACGAGAAGACCGTCGTGCCGCAGGTCGTCAACGCGATCCTCTCGGGTCACGATTTCATCCTGCTCGGCCTGCGCGGACAGGCGAAAACGCGCATCCTGCGTGCTCTGCCCGAGCTGCTCGACGACGAGCTGCCGGTCATCGCGGGCTCGGAGATGAACGAGGATCCGTTCCATCCGATCAGCGTCCCGTTTCGCAAAAAAGCCGCCGAGATGGGCGACGCCCTGCCGATCGCCTGGATCCCGCGCGACCAGCGCTACCAGGAAAAGCTCGCGACGCCCGACGTGACGATCGCGGACTTGATCGGCGACATCGATCCGATCAAGGCGGCGACGCGCAAGCTCTCGTTCGCGGATCCGGAGGTCGTGCACTACGGCATCATCCCGCGCGCGAACCGCGGCATCTTCGCGATCAACGAGCTACCGGACCTGTCGGCGCGCATTCAGGTCGGGCTGCTCAACATCCTCGAGGAGGGCGACATCCAGATCCGCGGATTTCCGCTCCGTCTCCCGCTCGACCTGTGCCTCGTGTTCAGCGCGAACCCCGAGGACTACACCAACCGCGGCAGCATCATCACGCCTCTTCGCGACCGCATCAGCTCGCAGATCCTCACGCACTATCCACGCACGCTCGAGGACGCGCTCGCGATCACGACCCAAGAAGCGTGGGTCGAACGCAACTCGCCCGTCACGGTCGAAATCCCTACCTGGCTGCGTCAGATCGTCGAAGAGGTCGCGATCCAAGCGCGCTCGAGTGAGCTGGTCGATCAAGCCTCGGGCGTCAGCGCGCGCGTGCCGATCTCGCTCCTCGAGACGATGATCTCCAACGCCGAGCGGCGCGCGCTCCGCCACGGCGACGAGCGCACTGTCGCACGCCCGTCCGACGTGATCTCCGCCCTCAGCGCAGTCACGGGCAAGATCGAGCTCGTCTACGAAGGCGAGCGTGAAGGTCCGCAAGCCGTCGCACGCGCTCTCATCGGCAAAGCGATCAAGGCCGTCTTCGATCGCTCCTTCCCCGACGCGTACGCAGCCGACGACTCACCCGGTACCGCCGAGCTGAAGCCGATCACCGACTGGTTCAGCAAGGGCGGCGTGCTCGAGATCTCGGATGAGATGAGCGACGCCGACCTCGAGAAGAAGTTGCGCGAGATCCCCTCGCTCGAGAAGTTGGCGACCAAATACTTGCACGCCAAGTCGACGGGCGAACTCGCCGCCGGCATGGAGCTCGTGCTCGAAGGCCTGCACCAGGCAGCCCTCCTCGCCAAAGACGAGATCGTCGGTGGCCGCACCTACCGCGACATGTTCGAGGACATGGTCAAGGGACTCAAGCGCCCCGACAAACCCCGTCCGCCGAAGTCGAAGGGCTGACACCTTGGACTGGCGCTTCTCCAAGATCGATCCGTGGCTGCAAGGCCTCGAGAAACTCCTCGAGCAGCTTCGTTCGATCTTCAACCAGCTCCTCCTGCACGTCGACGGCGACGTCGATCGCGCGCTCGAGATCCTCGACCAGCTCGGGCGACGTCACGGCTTCTTCAACGACAAGTTCGACATCGAGCAATTCAAACGCTGGCTCGAGCAGAAGAACCAGATCACCAGCGACGGGCGCGGCAACACGATCCTCACCCAACGCGGCGAGCAAAGCCTACGCACCTCGACCCTCGATCAGGTCTTCGGCGGCCTCCAAAAGGATGCAGCCGGCGAGCACCGCGTCTCCTCCGCCGGCATCGGCCACGAGCGCCTGCCCGAAACGCGCGCCTGGAACTTCGGCGATCCGCTCAACCTCATCGACCCGATCGAAACACTCTCGAACGCCGTGCGCCGCGGCGGCATCGACGACATCTCGATCCACGAAGAGGACCTGCGCGTCTACGAGACCGAGCACCTTTCCTCCTGCGCGACCGTCCTCATGATCGACGTCTCGCACAGCATGATCCTCTACGGCGAGGACCGCATCACCCCCGCAAAGCGCGTCGCCCTCGCCCTCTGCGAACTCATCGCCACCAAGTATCCCAAGGACTCTCTCGACGTGGTCCTCTTCGGCGACACCGCGTGGCAAGTCGAAGCCGCCAAGATCCCCTACCTCACCGCCGGTCCCTACCACACGAACACCCGCGCCGGCCTGGAGCTCGCGCGCGATCTTCTCCGCCGCAAGAAGCAGGCGAACAAGCAGATCATCATGCTCACCGACGGCAAGCCCTCCGCCCTCACCGAGCACAACGGCGAGATCTACAAGAACCCCTTCGGGCTCGATCGGCGCGTCGTGAACAAGACGCTCGAAGCCGCCGACGCCTGCCGCCGCGTCAACATCCCGATCACCACCTTCATGCTCACGAGCGATCCGACCCTCGTCGAGTTCGTCGACACCTTCACGCAGGTCAACCGCGGTCGCGCCTACTACTCCGAGCTCGACAAGCTCGGCTCCTTCGTGCTCGTCGACTACGTGCGCAACCGCAAACGCCGCGTGCGCTAGCGCTCCCACCGCACGCAACGACAACTCATCGGCATGACGTAATGCGCGCGGTGCCCGGCACCCCTCGCGGGAGTACCCCCTCCAGGTCCAGGCACCACGCCGCCCGCGCACCACCGATCTTGTGACCCATTGCAACGGTCGACATCCGCCCAACGTTGCCGACGACTCACTGCCTCGACCGCGTGCCCCGTTGAAACGGCCGACGCGCCTCGACCTGTATTCAGGTCGAAGCGCGCCGGTCGTAACCGCGCCGTAGGCGCGGAACAACTTGCCGCGATCTCGGAGCTCCCCTCGATCGCCCCACCCCCACACCACATCCCTCTCACCCTCACCCCCCCCACCCCCATCTGCTAGCCTCACCCCCGCGTGCCCCGCTATCGCCTCATCCCCACCGATGTGCCGACGTCGAGCGACCTGCAGAAGACCCTCACCGACATGGGTCTGCGCAACGTCGAAGTCCACGCCTCCCCCGCACCTCTCGACGACTGGATCGGCCGCCCCACCGACGTCCTGGCCAACGTCATCATCCGCCGCAAATCCCTCGGCGCTTCCTCCGACGACATGGGCTTCGTGCGCAACGACGAGGGCACCTACGACGCGCTCGTGTCCGAGATCCACCTCTTCCGCTTCGACAAGAAGTGGTTCGCCGACCTCGCACAACGCAGCGGTGTCTCCGTCCCCACCACCGGCCCGCGACAGTTCGCAGCTAGCATCACCAGCCCCCTCTCCGTCACCGCAACCTCCATCGCCAACGCGAGAGCCGCAGCCACCGCACGCGACGATTCGCAATCCCAACGCGCGCGACTCGCAGCCACCGAAGTCCTCGAGAAAACCCGCAAGAGCCAGCGCCTCACCCAACTCGGATGCGCGAGCTTCTTCGCACCCGCACTCTTCTGGTTCGCAGCCGGCGCCGCGGGCTACCGCATCCCGACACCCGCTCTCCTCGGAATCGGCATCGCGTGGACCTTCCTCTATTTCGTCATCCTGATCATCGTGTTCTCGGCACGCTTCCAAGCGCAAGTCCGCGATCTCGCTCAGCGTTTTCCGAAGGGCTCCGAAGCGCGCGCCGCAGCGATCTCGCAGTTGCGCTCCATCGCCGACGACAAGAAGCACCAAGCCAGCGGGTTGGCCGAGCGCCTGATCTCCAACCTCGAGACCGACGTCGCCGCCCGACTCAAGCAGCGCCCAATGACGCCCCGCGGACCAGGCGCGTCAAAGCCCTGAGCAACGTCGCGCGCTCGAGCGGCTTGGCGTAGATCTCGTCGCAACCCCCGGCGACGCACTGTTCCCGCGTCTCCACGCTCGTGTCGGCCGTGATCGCCAGGATCGGGCCGCGGTAGCCGTGCTCGCGCATCTCCCGCGCCGTCACGAGACCGTCCTGACCCGGCAACCACACGTCGAGCAGCACGATCGTGTACGGCTCGCGCAGGTACTCCGACTCGCGCACCTTGTGCACTGCGCGCTCGCCGTTGTCGCACACGTCGACGGAATGCCCCGCGCGACGCAAGCAGGCATAGAAGAGCTTCTGGTGCTCGAGCGTGTCCTCGACCAGCAGGATCCTCCAGCTCGGGCGCGGCGTCCACGCCTCGAACCCTTCGCGCTCCCCCATTCCAGCGGCGAGCTCGTCCTCCGTCGACGTTTGCGCCGGCATGCGCAGAGTGAACGTCGAACCGCGCGCGACTTCGCTGTGCACGCGGATGTCGCCGCCCAGGTGCTGTGCGAGCCGCTTGCTGATCGCGAGACCGAGGCCGGCTCCCTGCGAGCGATGCGACGCCGATGCATCGGCCTGGTGGTAGGGCTCGAAGAGGTTTTGCAACTG
Source organism: Planctomycetota bacterium (assembly GCA_038330085.1). Taxonomy (GTDB): domain Bacteria; phylum Planctomycetota; class UBA1135; order UBA1135; genus JAEUIA01. Next base: position 44,650 of record JBBQNP010000003.1, read on the forward strand.
ATCGGCGGCGATGCCGACGCCCGTGTCGGCCACTTCGAACGACAGCTCGCGCCGCTCGTAGTCGTATCGCACCGACAACGTGACGCTGCCCTCCTCGGTGAACTTGATCGCGTTGCCGACGAGGTTGAGCAGGATCTGGCGCACGCGGAACGCGTCGCCGTCGACGCGCGGAGGGATCGCAGTCTCGCCTTCGTCTGCGCCGGCCCAGAACGAGAGCTCGATCTGCTTCTCACGTGCGCGCGGCTCGAGCAGGTCGCTGACGTCGTTCGCCACCTGCAGCGGATCGAAAGGCACCTTCTCGGTGTGCATCGTGCCGGCCTCGATCTTCGAGATGTCGAGCACGTCGTTGAGCACGTTGAGCAGGTGCTGTCCGTTGCGCCGAATCGTCTGCGCGTGCGAGCGCACCACGCTGACGTCGTAGCCCGGATCGAGCAGCAGGTCCGTGAAACCCAAGATCGCCGTGAGCGGAGTGCGCAGCTCGTGGCTCATCGTCGCCATCACGGTGCTGGTGCGATGCTCGGCGGCGTTGCCGCGCGCGACGCTCATCTCGAGCGCCGACAAGCGCGTGTCGTGCGCCGTCATCGATTCACGGATCGACATCCGCAGGCCGTACACGACTACGCCGGCGACGCAGGACATCACGAACAGCCCGAACGCCACGATCCAGGAGGAAGTCGAGCCGGCTTGTTGCGCCAGGAACCAGTCTTCGGGCACGTCGATGCCGACGACGCCGAGGATACTGTCGTCCTTCGCGCGGATCGGAGCGAACGCGCTCACGCGCGCGATGCCGTCGCGCACGTGCGGCGAAGAGAGGACGAGTTGCCCTTCGAACATGGCCATGCGCGCTTCGTCCGGTACCGGGATCTCGCCGGGGTTTGAAGGCTGCAGGACATCGTTCGTGACGACGAGCGTGCCGTTCGAGTCCGAGATGACGAACGCATCGACGATCTCAACGTGCATCCGTAGCAGTTGAACGAGCTTCGCGTGTTGTCGATCGAGGCTGGCTTCGTCGCGCGGAGCATCCGCGGAGAGGTTCGGGACGAGGAAAACGGCTCCCGCATAGGCGGTGCGCAGGAGATCGCTCGTCACCTGCTCTTGCAGGCGCTTCTGCATCAGGCTCGACACGAGCCACAACAAGAGCCCGAGGCCGATTCCGACGCACACGAACGCCATGACGGCATCGCGCAACGGCGCAATGCGCGTGCTGGTGCCGTTGATCAGGGGAGCGTGATCGATCGGTTGAGAACGCATGAAGAGGAAGCGTCAGCAGCCCGCAATCGCCTCTGCTCAGCAAATTCCGCTGGGCGATTTCCGCTGGACGATTGCAGCTCGCCGGACGCAGCCGGCGCCCGCGCGAATAGGTGAACGCTAACCGCGCGTCCGCTGTCTGCCAAGCCGAAGCGCGTTCAACGTTTGTCGGTTGCCCGACCGTCGGCGTACTGCGTCCGCACTCTCACGCTTCCGTCTTCGTTCCAGTAGGTCCACGACCCCTGAGCGCGCCCGGATGCGTAGTCGCCCTCGGCAGCCTTCTTGTCGTTGCCGTACCACGCCGACCAGGGACCGTTCGCCAACCCGTCGACGTAGGTGCCCTCCTGCGCTTTCTTGCCGCTCGCGTCGAAGATCGTCCAACGCCCGACTTCGACACCGTGCTCGAACGATCCCGACTGCGCGGGCAGCCCCGACTTCTGGCCAAACGTCCACGCGCCGTTGCGCTGACCAGCCACGTAGTCACCCTTGCCGGCTTCGCTGCCGTCGTCGTTCCAAGTCGTCCACGTGCCGGTGCGAACCCCGTCCGCCCAGGAGCCGCGGCTCTCGGTTTTTCCCGACGGGTACCAGGTGGTCCATTCGCCGGACTTCTTGCCGTGGTCGAAGGAGCCTTGCTCGATCTTGTGATCGTCGCCGTCCCAGTAGGTCCACTCGCCGTTCTGGAGTCCGTCGACGAACGAGCCGCGCGCCGTGGGCTTGCCGGTTTGCAGCGAGGAGTACGACCACTCGCCCGAAGACTTGCCGTGCGAGAACGATCCTTGTTGCGCGACGCGACCGTTCTCGCGGGAGAACGTCCACGGACCCTCGGGCAGGCCGTCGACGTAGTTGCCCTCGGCTTCGACTCGTCCGTTCGCGAACCAGTAGGACCAGTGACCGCTCTTCTGGCCCTTCTCGAACGAGCCTTCCATGTCCTTGCGAGCGTCGGGATAGAAGCTCTTCGAGCTGCCGTTCGGCACCCATTGTCCGGGCGCGACCTCGACCTGTTCTTGTTCGAGCTGATGCGTCGAGCTGCCGACGAAGGGCACGACGAGCATGCGCGTCCCGAGCTTCGACGGGTCCTGAGCGTGCACGCTGCACGCGAGAACCCAGACGAGCGTCACTCCGACGACTGCCGCAACCGCGCGAGCTCCCATGCTCATGCGAAGCACCCCGCGATCGGCGCGTACTTGCCGCCCAGGATCGGCTGGCTGTCCAGGCCGAGCCACGTCTCGAGCACGCTGGCGTACACCGAACGGAAGTCGGTGGTGTGGATGAGATCGCCTTCGACGAGCTCGGTGAGCGAGGGATGTTTGCCGTAGAGACCACCCTTGATCGGCGATCCGAGCAGGAACATCGGTCCGGCCGTTCCGTGATCGGTCCCTTGCGAAGCGTTGTCCTCGACGCGCCGGCCGAACTCGCTGAAGGCGAGCACGACGATGTTGTCGCCGGACGGCGTGCCGCGCACGTCGCGCAGGAACGTCGAGAGCCCGAGGTCGAGTTCGGCCATGAGCTTGTCGTGGCGTCGACGCTGGTCTTCGTGCGTGTCGTAGCCTTGTTGCGTCACCGACAGCACTCGGCAACCGATGTCGCTCTGCAGGAGCGCCGCTGCCGTGCGCAGATCTTGCGAGAGCACGTCGGGGCCGTATTCGACGCGCGGCTTGTACGTCGCGACGGCTCGACGCACTTCTTCGGAGCTGGCCTTCGCGTTGCGCGTGATCGCGCGAATCTGCGCCAGCGGAGAAGCACCCTGCACGGGCGCGGAGCCGGGGTTGCCCGCCATCGGAGCTCGCGCGTCGGCGGCGCCGGCGATGGTGTTGCCGTTCTCCGCCCAACGATACGCGGGCGGTTCGTCGAAGCTCACGACGGGCCGCGTCGAGCTCTTCAACGAGTAGGGCATCGACTGTCCGACGTGCACGGCGTGCGGAACGCGCACGTCGTCGGGGTAGAGCTTCTCGAGGACGCGACCGATCCAACCGTCACCCGAGGAACGTCCGGCGGCACGCGCCGTGTGCCAGATGTCCTGCGAGGTGAAGTGCGAATGGTTGGGTTGCGGATACCCCGCACCCTCGATGATCGCCATGCGTCCGTCGCCGAAGACGCCGCGCAACTGCTGCAGCGCCGGATGGAAGCCGCGGTAGTCGTCGAGCTTCAGCACATCGCTCGCCTTCCAACCCGTCCGCGTGCGCGAGCGGTGGTAGACGTCGTCGGCCCAGGGGACCACGCACGACAACCCGTCGTTGCCGCCGTTGAGCTCGAGCAGCAGCAGCGTGCGCTTGGGCGCCGTGCCCGATCCGGACTTTGCTTGCTTCGACGCTTGACCCTTCGCGCTCCCGGAGAGCATGAGCCCGCCGAAGACCGTCACGCCCCCGACGATGAGGCTGCGGCGGTCAAAGCGAATGTCGTTGTCTTTCATGGGAAGCCTCATTCCACCTGTGCTTCGGGCAAGCTCAGGATCAGGTGCGCGAGCTCGCGCAGGATCGTTTCACCGCGTTCTCCCGAGTCGGTCAGTTGGCCTTCTTTGATCTGCGCCTTCTCGCGCGCTTCGTGCAACCAGTCGTAGGGTCCGCGCGCGATGTCCGGCGCGTACGGGATGCCGAGCATCTGGTCGACCATCGCGTGCACGATGTCCTCGTCGCTGGTGCGGCCGGTCTTCTTGACCCAGGCCGACACGGACACCGACGGCTGCCAGCCCGTCTCCTGGATGTAGGCCAGTTGATTGAATCCGTTCGTGCGGCTGACAGTCTTCTTCGTCGCGTCCGGTTTCAGCGGATCGAACTCTTCGTCGTGCAGCAGCGAGTCGACCTGCACGATGCCGAGCATGACGCCGACCATGTTGCTGCGCTGCATCATCGACGACGTGGTGATCCAGGCGAGCCCGTCTTCCCAGCCCTTGACGCTGGGGCACCAGAAGAGCCGCTGACCGAGCACGTCGCCCGCGTTGAGGATCATCTGCCCGGGCGGATCGATGCCCAGGCGTCTAGCTGCCTTCACGAGGTACTCGACCGGCGGCACGACGCGCGCCCCGAGGATCTCTTCGCGGTAGAACTGCGGGTCCTTCAAGAGGCGCCGCATCATCTGGCCGATGTCGAAGTCGTGATCGCGCAGGAACTCCGCGTAGTCGGCGACGCGTGTCTCGTCCGGAGCCACGCCTTCGAAGTGGGCGATGAGCTTGCGTGCGACGAAGCGCGCACACGCCGGTTGTTTCAGGATGATCGCCACGACCTGATCGCCGTCGAGGTTGCCGCTGACCGAGAGCACCGTCTTCTGGCCGAAGTCGTGGTCGAGGCGCTTGAACTCGAAGCCTTCCGGTCCGCGGCTCCAGCCGGTGAACGCGCGGGCGGCCTGCTTGATGTCGGTCTCGGTGTAGTTGCCGTCCCCGAGCGAGAAGAGCTCCATGAGCTCGCGCGCCCAGTTCTCGTTCGGATGGTCTTTGACGTTCGTGTCGTTGTTCAAGTAGCGCAGCATCGCCGGATCCTTGCCGATGCCTTGCACGAGCGTCGCGAAGGATCCCAACGCGTTGTCGCGCAGGAACCGGACCTGGCGAATCATGTCGTGCGCGTTGCCGACGTCCTTCACGGACGACACGAAGTGTCCGTGCCAGAACAGCGTCATCCGATCGCGCAGCGGATCCTCGGCGCGGATCATTCGCTCGATCCACCAGTCCGCGAACTTGTTGAGCGGGAGGATGAGGTCGGGCTGCAACCGGGAGAACCCCGTGCGTCGGGCTTCGACGGTTCCCAACCGCTCTTCGGGGGACTCGAGATCGCCGTGCAGCGAGGCCAGCGCGAGCACTTCCGGCGGCGGCGTGGCCGAGGTGTTGGGGAAGAAAGAGTCCACGGACTCGTCGAGGCCGAGCGCGACCAGCTTGGCGACGTCGGCCGTCGAACCTCCGAAACCGGCGCGGTCCAACAAGTGCTCTGCGGTGCGCGCGTCCCAACGAACGTCCGATCGCGAATGCACGTACTCGACGAGGATCTCGGCAGCGGTTTGCGGGCCCGGATCCGCGGCCGTCGACGGGACCGCGAGGCCGTTCGTCACGAGCAGTGCCAGGGACAGGGCACAGGTTCTCGGCAAGCTGCGATTGGAAAACGACATAGACCTCGACCTGGACGTGATTCGAAGGCTGCTCGGACCCCCTGCCCGAGCCGTTTCGATTCTCGAGACGTCAGAACTTGCGAGTTTCCCCCGCATCCGAGCATCTGTCAACGAAACCGCCCTCGGAGCAGCCCCCTTCGCCGGCCGACCTCGATCGGTCTCGTTCCTGCGACGTGGATTGCCCGGTACGGTGTCGCGAATGGGAGCCCGATCGCCGGCACGGATCGACTGGTATGACACCCCACGCTGGTACGACGTGATCTTTGCGCCCGACACGAAGTGCGAAGCGGACTTTCTCGAGGCGATGTTGCAAGCGCACGGAACGGCGCGGAGTGCACTTCGGACCTCGTCGATGCACTACGACGCACGCCGCAGATCGTCAGCGCCCGTCGCCGTTCACGGCGTGCGCGTGCTCGAACCCGCCTGCGGCAGCGGACGGCTCGTGCTCGAGCTCGCACGTCGCGGCCACGAGGTCACGGGTTTCGACCTCAACGCGGCGATGCTCGCGCGTGCCCGGGAGCGTTTGAGCGCGCGCTCCCTGCGTGCGCGCGTCGAGCACGGCGACATGCGCTCGTTCCGTTTCGAAGGCCGTTTCGAGTTGGCGCACTGTCTCGTGTCGACGTTCAAGTACCTGCTCGACGAGGACAGCGCGCGCGGACACCTGGAATGCGTCGCACGCCACCTCGTGCCGGGCGGGTTGTACGTGCTGGGCTTCCACCTGACCGACTACGAACGCGACTCCGTCAGCCAGGAGCGCTGGGTCGAGACCTCGCGCGGCGCGCGCGTGACGTGCAACACGCGCGTGTGGCCCGCGAACCGGCGCACGCGCCTCGAGGACGTGCGCGCGCGGCTCGTGGTCGAGCGCGCGGGCGGCGTCCTGCGGACCGAGACGCGCTGGCAGTTCCGCTCCTACGACGAACGCCAGGTGCTGCGCTTGTTCGCGTCGGTGCGAAGCCTCGAGTGCGTCGCCCTCCACGACTTCCACTACGACGCCGCGCGCCCACTCTCCTTGCGCGACGGCGTCCTCGACTGCGTGTTCGTGCTGCGGAAACGCAGCGCGCGCGCAATCAGCCACTGATGTCGAGCGGACCGCCCGATTGGATGTGGTTCACGTTCTGCGCGAGGTGATCGATCATCGCGGTGAGCGACTGGATCATCGGCTTCCTCTTCTCCAGCGACTCGTTGCCGGAGTAGGCGTCGTCGAGGCGCTGCAGCAAGCTGTGGAACTGCGTTTGCGCCTGCTGGATCGCGGCTTGTTGGCGCGGCGTCAGGTCCGGAGAGCCGGCCGCATGCGCCAGCCGCCCTTCGATGTGTTGCGCGTAGGCGGCGAGCCGCGGGTGCAGCTTCTTGGATGACGTCGGCCCCGTCGTCTCCGATGCATCGTCGGAAGGCTTCGTCGTCGGGTTGGCGAGCCCGGCTGCCGAGTCGAGCTGCGTCGCGCCGGTGTCGGTCGCGCCGACGTCGATCTGGCCGGCATCGATCGAAGCAACATCTGTGTCGACCGCCTTGGGGTCGACGGCCTTGGTTTGATGGCCCCGCGCGCCGCGCTGGACCTGCCCTGCAGCGTTGGTGATCTCGCTGCCCGTCTGAACTCGTTGGATCTGCATGGTGGGACGTATCGGAGAGCGGCTTGTGTGCTGAAGAACTTCTCGCGTCGAAAGGCCTCCTTCCAGCGTCAAGTCGTTGCGCGACGCCGTGTTGCGCACGGGACGGCACTCTTTTGTCCCTCGAAATGGTTTCCACGCTGGGATGCCGAAGCGGAAGCGAGTTCGCTGCCGCCCGCGCGCCCCAGGGCCGGTATCCTCGTCGGACTTTTTCTCCGCATCGGACTCTTACCGCACGGCCATGTCCCTGTTGATCCTCGACGACGTCAAGAAACACTTCGCTGCACAGGAGATCCTGCGCGGCGCGAGCTTGCGTCTCGATCCGGGCGAGAAAGTCGGTCTCGTCGGCCGCAACGGCGGCGGCAAGACGACGATCCTGCGCTTGATCGAAGGGCTGGAGCAACCCGACTGGGGCAGCGTGACGTTGCGCAAGAACGCGCGCCTCGGTCACGTGCCGCAGCGGCCCACGTTCAAGCCGGGCCTGACGGTGCGACAGCACGTCGAGAGCGGTCTCGACGAAGTGCGCGCGGTGATCGCGGAGCTGGAGACGGTCAACCACGACCTGACCGTCGCGAACGGCGTCGATCTCGATCGGCTGATGAAGCGTCACGACGAGTTGAGCGAGGAGATCGACGTGCTCGGCGGCTGGGAGACGGAGCGGCGCGTCGAGGTCGTGCTCTCGGGCATCGGGCTTCCACAGAGTCTGTGGGATCGCGAAGCGTCGACGCTGTCAGGCGGCGAGACGAGCCGCACCGCGCTGGCGAAAGAGCTCGTGGCCGGCCACGACCTGTTGCTGCTCGACGAGCCGACCAACCACCTCGACCTCGAAGGCATCGAGTGGATCGAGGAGTGGGTTCGCCAACAGAAGGGCGCCGTGCTCGTCGTCAGCCACGACCGTCGCCTCCTGAACAGAGCCGTGAGCTCGATCGTCGAGCTCGAGCGCGGGCGGCTCGTGCGCTATCCGGGGAACTACGACGACTACGTGCGCATCAAGGAAGAGCGCTTCACGAGCGAGATGCGCGCCTTCGACAACCAGCAGGACTACCTCCGCAAGGAAGAGGCGTTCATCAAGATCCACATGGGATCGCAGCGCACGGCCGAAGCCAAGGGCCGGCTGAAGAAGCTCGGGCACGTCGAGCGTCTCGAGCGTCCGTTCAACGACGTGCGCAAGCCGCACATCAAGCCGCCGCTCGCCGAGCGCGGGGGCGAGCGCGTGCTCGAAGCGATCGACATCGCGGGCGGGTACGTCACGGACGAAACGAAGAAGGTCCTGTTCTCCGGCCTCGATCTGCGCATTGCGCGCGGAGAGCGCGTCGGCATCGTCGGTCGCAACGGTGCAGGGAAGACGACGCTGTTGAAGATCCTCGCGGGCCGGATCGCGCCGCTCGCGGGCGAGATCGAGATGGGCCATCGCTCCGCGGCCGGTTACTACGACCAGGACACGAGCGGTCTGCGCGACGATGCGACGCCGTACCTCGAGATCCGGCGCAGTCATCCCGACCTCACCGACCAGCAGATCCGCGACCATCTCGCGCAGTTCCTCTTCCGCGGCGACGACGTCGAAGCGAACGTGGGCTCGTTGAGCGGCGGCGAGCGCGCCCGACTTTGCCTCGCAAAGCTGACGCTGACGCAGCCGTCGTGGCTGGCCATGGACGAGCCGACGAACCACCTCGACCTCGCGGCGCGCACGTCGCTCGAAGAGATGCTCGGCGATTTCCAGGGCGCGCTCGTGTTCGTGAGCCACGACCGCGAGTTCATGGACGGGTTGTGCAACCAGGTGCTCGAGGTCGGCGACGACACGGTGACGCGCTACGAGGGCAACTACAGCGCGTGGCGCAATGCGAAATCAGCCGAAGCGGATGCGCTCGGCGCGAGGAAAGAGCAGGCCCAGAAAGTGGAGAAGGCTCGCGTGCGCGCCGCTGCTACGCCGGCGAAGACCAAGCAGCAGGAGCCGAGAAAGTCCGAGCCCAGGCAGCAGGCCAGTCAGCACGAGTCGAAGAAATCGGCGACCGCGGGCAAGGTGCGCAACCCCTACCTCTTCGAGAAGCTCGAGAAGCGCATCATGGCGCTCGAGACGGAGCGCGCGCAATTGCAGGCGACCCTCACCACGGAAGAGGTCTACCGCAACGGCGCGAAGCTGCGCGACACGCAGATGCGCATCGCGGAGATCGAGCGCGATCTCGCCGACGCCAACCACGAGTGGGAGCACTGGTCCTGACGCGCGCGAACGCTCGTTGGGTCGTTTCCTTCCACAGCCGGAATCGGAACTGCGCGGCAAGACGATTGCTTGAGCGCGCCCGGTAGACACGAGGCCCGTGATCTCGGTGCAGCGAGCTGCGTGGTGCGACGCAGAGCGCGGACGCACTTTGAAGAGTTTGCACGTCGGCTGACCATGTGCCTCGACGAGCGGCGCGGGAAGTTGCCGTGGCACGCGCGAAGGGCCCGCACACCTAGAAGGAGCGACTCCATGGCACGCATCACGAAGAAGAAGAGCTTGCGCGTCGTCCGCGACGACGACGGACACGCGCCGACGCGCGAGCTCTGGAAAGGCTCGCTGACGTTCGGGCTGGTCGAGATCCCCGTCGCGCTCGTTTCGGCGGAGAAGTCGGGTGCAAAGATCTCGCTTTCCTACCTCGATCGTCGCGACTTCTCGCCTGTCGGCTACCGGCGCTACAACAAGAAGACGGAGAAGGAAGTGCCCTGGTCCGAGATCGTGCACGGCTACGAGTACGAGAAGGGCGAGTACGTCGTCGTCGGCAAGGGCGACCTGCGGCGCGCGAACCCGGAGCTCACGCGGACGATTTCGATCGAACAGTTCGTGGACTCCGATGAGATCGACCCGATCTACTTCGAGAAGCCGTACTACGTCGAGCCGCTGAAGGAGCACAGCAAGAGCTACGCGCTGCTGCGCGAGACGCTCAAGCGGACGAAAAAGGTCGGGATCGCGCGCGTGGTCGTGCGCACGAAGGAGAGCATGGCGGTCGTCGGCGTGCGCGGTCCGGCGCTCGTCGTGTACTTGCTGCGGTACGCGAACGAAGTGCGCAAACCCGAGGAACTCGATCGGCTCGGCAAGGGCACCAAGTCCCCCACCGTGTCGCCGAAGGAGATCCAGATGGCAGAACGGCTCGTCGAGGACATGAGCGGCGAGTGGGACCCGGCGCAATACAAGGACGAGTACGCGAAGGACCTGCTGAAGGTCATCCACGAAAAGATCGATTCGGGCGACGTGCACGAGGTCGACGACGAGGAGGAGAAGGCACCGACGAAGAAGCGCGGCGAGATCCTCGACTTGATGCCGCTCTTGAAGCGCAGCGTCGAGGCTGCGCACGGGAACGGGCCCAAAAAGGCGACGAAGCGCTCGGTACCCTCGAAAACAGCGCACAAGAAGGCGACGCACGCGCGCCGGAGCGCGTGATGACCACGATCGGGCGAGCATCATGGTTGCAGCGGAGGTCGGGACGCCATGGGACTTCGTGAGTACGAACGCAAGCGCGACTTCGCGCTGACGCCGGAACCGAGCGGGCGCGGCAAGAAGAAGAAAGGGCCCGCGCGGTCGAAGCTCTCGTTCGTCGTGCAGAAGCACGCTGCTACGCGCTTGCACTACGACTTCCGCCTCGAGCTCGACGGCGTGCTCTTGAGTTGGGCGGTGCCGAAGGGTCCGAGTCTCGACCCGTCCGACAAGCGCCTCGCGGTGCACGTCGAGGATCACCCGCTCGAGTACGGCGGGTTCGAGGGCACGATCCCGAAGGGTCAGTACGGCGGCGGCAGCGTCATCGTGTGGGATCGCGGCACTTGGGAGCCGGAGAAGGATCCGTCGCTGGGCCTGCGGCGCGGCATGTTCGAGTTCACTCTGCACGGCAAGAAGTTGCGCGGCTCGTGGGCGCTCGTGCGCCTGCATGGGCGGGACAACGACGAGAAGAACTGGCTGTTGTTCAAGCGCAGCGACGAGTTCGCGCGACCGGGATCGTCGATCACCGAGGAGCAACCCGAGAGCGCGAAGACAGGACGGTTGATCGAGGCCATCGGTGCGCGCAGCCAGGTATGGAACAGCGACCGCGACCAACCCTCGAAGCCACCGCGCAAGACGAAGAGCACTGTGAGGCGCAGGAAAGCACGCGTCCCGCGTCCGCCGCGCAAGTCGACGAAGCCCCCCAAGAAGCCCACCAGGAAGGCCGTCAAGAAGCCCGGGACATCGTCGGCGAAGTCGAAGTCGAAAGTACGCGCATGACGACGAAGGCCCATTCAGGTTCGACGATCCGTCGCTCCCGCTCGCGGCGAGCGAGGACCGCCGCACTGAAGGCGCGCAAGCCGGCGCAACAGCGACGCAAGAGCGCCTCGCCACGCTCGATCGCAGCGTCGCTCGAACGAGCGCGCCGGTCGTCGCTCCCGGAATTCGTCGAACCTCAGTTGGCGACGCTCGAATCGGCCGCTCCCACCGGCGAGGGCTGGCTGCACGAGGTGAAGTTCGACGGTTACCGCATGGAAGCGCGCCTCGAGAAGGGCCGCGTCACGTGGATCTCGCGCAACGGCCTCGACTGGACGTCGCGCTTCGCGTCGTTGTCACCCGCGATCGCGTCGTTGCCCGCGGAGTCGGCGCTGTTGGACGGAGAAGTCGTCGTGCTCGGCGACGACGGCGTCAGCCGCTTCCAGGAACTGCAGCAAGCGCTCGGCGACGGCGAAGCGCGCGCGTTCACGTACTTCGCGTTCGACCTGATCCATCTGGACGGACTCGACTTGCGGCGTTGCGAGTTGATCGACCGCAAGCGGGTGCTGCAGGCCTTGCTCGCACGCACGACCCCGAAATCACCCGTGCGCTACAGCGAGCACATCGTCGGCGGAGGACCGGAGTTTCTCGTCGAAGCATGTCGCGCGAGGTTGGAAGGCATCGTTTCGAAGCGCGCGGAAGGCAGCTACGTCTCGCAGCGTACGCGCGACTGGGTCAAGGCCAAGTGCGGCTTGCGCCAGGAGTTCGTCGTCGCCGGCTTCACCGAGCCCAGCGGCTCGCGCGTCGGGTTCGGCTCGCTCGTGCTCGGCGTGCACGACAAGAAGAAGTTCGTCCATGCCGGCCGCGTCGGCACCGGTTTCGGACGCGAACTCTTGGTGAAGCTGCGCCGGAAGCTCGACGCGCTCGCGATCGATCAACACCCGTTCGACGTCCCCGTCGATTCGGCCGCGCGACGCGGGGTGACGTGGGTGAAGCCGAAGCTCGTCGTCGAGGTGGCGTTCACGGGCTGGACGTCGGAGGGTTCGCTGCGGCATCCGAGCTTCGAGGGAATGCGCGAGGACAAGTCGCCCGCTGAGGTCGTGCGCGAGAAGTCGAGGTCGCAACAGCGCACGGCGTCACACCCTGGGTCAACCACCGTCAGCTCCGGCGCGAAGTCGGCCGCGAAGAGGAAGCCGGCCCGGAAATCCGCCGGCCCGCACGAGCCCACGCGCAGCCAGGTCGGGAAGGGGTCCGCCGGCAGGAAGCGATCGACATGAGCACGCTGAAAAAGACGGTGCGCAAGCAGGCTGTGCCTAAAAACACCATGCGCAAAAACACTCTGCGCAAAAACACCCTGCGCAAGAAAGCTGGGCGCAAGAAGTCCGCTGAAAAGCCCTCGTCCCGCTCAGTCGCCGACGCCGACGTCGTCGCGGGGGTCACGATCTCGCACCCCGACCGCGTGCTCGACGAAGAGAGCGGCGCGACCAAGATCGACGTGGCCCGTTTTTATGCCGGCGTCGCGCCGCTGCTCTTGCCCCACGTCGCGAACCGTCCGTTGAGCGTCGTGCGTTGTCCGCGCGGGTTCGCGAGCACGTGCTTCTTCCAGAAACACAGCGGCGGCATGTTCCCCGACGCGGTGAAGTCGTTGCCGGTGAAGGACTCGTCCGGCGTCGCCAACTACCTGATGGTCGATTCGGTCGAAGGCCTCGTCGCGCTCGTGCAGATGAACGTGATCGAGCTGCACCCTTGGGGCAGCCGCGGCGATGAGCTCGATCGACCCGACCGCATGTTCTTCGATCTCGATCCGGCACCCGACGTCACCTGGAAGCGCGTCGTCGACGCCGCGCTGAGCATGCGCGAAGTCCTGTGGGGCCTCGGCATGGAGTCGTTCGTCAAGACGACCGGGAGCAAGGGCATCCACGTCGTCGTTCCCCTCGAACGCCGCTACACCTGGGACCAGGTGAAGGATTTCTCGCACGCGATGGCGATGCAGCTCGAGCAGTCCGAGCCCGCGAAGTACATCGCGACGGCGTCGAAGGCCGCGCGCAAGGGCCGCATCTTCGTCGACTACCTGCGCAACTCGCGCGGCGCGACGGCGGTGGCGCCGTACTCCGTGCGCGCAAGACCGGGTGCGTCGGTGTCGACGCCGCTCACGTGGAAGGAACTCGAGTCGCTCTCGCGTCCCGACGCGTTCCACATGGACGACGTGCTCGCGCGCACGAAGTCGAAGCGCGCGGATCCCTGGGCGAAGTTCCTGAAGTCGCCGCAGAAGCTGCCTGCAGCATCGAAGACGACAGCCGCCCGGTGAGCTCGCTCGATCGGTTCAGCTTCCTGACACGAGCGACAACCCGGAGAGCGCGTACCACACTCCGAACACGAGTGCGACCGCACCGACGAGCGGGGCGATGAACGCGAAGTTGCGTGCGGCGGGTGCGCGCGCGAGCACGAGCCCCGCTGCTCCGGATGCAATCGCCATGGAGAGCGCCGTGCCGGCCGCGAACACGCACAACGCGATCAACGCCTCCGCCCTCTCGGGCGCGGCTGCGACCATGACGATCCCGCCCGGGGCCGACCCGCCGACGCCGTGCACGAGGCCGACGCCGAACGCGGCGCGCGGCGAACGAACTTGCGGGTGCGCGTGACCGTGATCGCGAGCGAGCGTCCGGTTCGAATCCGTCGGATGCGCGTGCACGTGCTCGTGTTCGATTCCGCCGTGCCGGTGCGCGTGCAGGTGCAACTCGCCGCGACGCCAACGCACGAGCAGCCCCAGCGCGAGCCAGGCGATGATCGCACCGACCGCGACCTCCGCCGCCGTGTGGATCCACTGCGGAATCCATGGGCCTGCGATGACGACCGGGATGCCGAGCGCGAGCAGCGAGAGCGCGTGTCCGGCCCCCCACGCGAGACCGATACGCGTCGCGCTCTTCGTTCCATGGCCCCCATCGCGGGTCGTGATCGTCGCGACGGCGCTCAAGTGATCGGGATCGAGCGCGTGTCGCAGCCCGAGCGCCAACGAGAACCCGAGCGTGGTCAGAAATCCGGCGTGCACGAGTGTGAGCGCGCGATCGCGCAGTCGGGTGTGGGGCTGTCCATGCGTGCGTGCCGCCGCCGGTTTCGTTCGGCGCCGGCGGGCCAAGCCGCGCGATCCTACTCGATGTGCCCCCACGACCGGACGCGACTCGAGTTGCGCGGCGTCTGCAACCCGCGCACGAACGCACCCGAGGCGACTGCAACGGCTTGATTCAGCACCGATCCGACGGCCGCGTCCCCCGGAAGCGCACTATGTCGGCTGCACGGTGAAGACGCGGACGGAGCTCGTCGCGTCTAATGGAGGCTGCGACCTCGCCATGGCTGCCTCCAGGATCAGCGTCGCCGGCACGAACCCCATCGGGCGGCGGAATTGGATGTCCGGCGATGTCCGCTCGTCGATCCGATCTGCATGGCAGCCGCTGCTCGTGTGGCTCGTGTGGATCGCGATGACGTGCAATGCAGTGCGCTTCGTCGTGCAGTACGGCAGCCGCAACCTGTTCCTCGACGACCTGTGGCTCGTCCTGCCGCGCTTCCAATCGCACGGGCTCACGTGGGCGCTGTTGTGGGCGCAGCACAACGAACACCGCAATCCGCTACCGCAGATCCTGCAATACGCGCTGTACCGAACGACGGGCGACGTGCGCTCGGGCATCTGGCTCGACGTGTTCATCCTGTCCGCCATCGCGGTCGTGATGATCGCGCTCGCGCGGAGGCTCCGCGGTCGGATCACGTGGACCGACGCGTTCTTCCCGGTTCTGTGGCTCAACACGGGCAACGCCGAGAGCCTGCTCATGGGCTACCAGATCTCGATGATGCTGCCCACGGCGCTCGTGTCGCTGATGATGATCCTGATCGCCACCGCGCCCGATGGATTGCGTCCGCGAGCGGTGATCACGTGCGCGCTCGCGCTCGTGTGCTTGCCGATGTGCGGCGGTCCGGGGTTCCTGCAGGCTCCGGCGCTCGCGGTGTGGGCGTTCGCAACGGGATTCGTTCTACGCAAGCGCGTGGACGACGCGAGTCGACGCTCGGGAACGATCCTGATGGCTGCGGCCGTGATCACCGTGGCGATGCTCGGTGCCTACCTCGTCGGTCTGCGCAGCCCGCCCGGCATCGAGCGCAGGTACACGATTTCTGCGATCGGCGAGGTCACGTTGGACGTGCTCGGGCTCTCGCTCGGACCGGCAGCGGAGACGTGGATGCCGTGGGCCGGCATCGGAGTGCTGCTCTTCGCGCTCTCCGGACTCGCTCTCGTCGTGCGCGCGTGGTTCACGACCCCTGTCGAACGCCTGCGCACGTTCGGAATCGCGTGCTGCTTGGGGGCGAACGCCATGCTCGCACTCGGCATCGGAGTAGGGCGCAGCGGGATCGGAAGCTCGTTCCCGATCCGCTACGTGATGCTGACGGCACCGATCGTGTGCACCGCCTATGTGTCGTGGAGTCTGTACGGTCCGCGCGTGGTGAACTTGCTCGTGCGCTCCACGGTGTGCGTCACGTGGATCGCAGCGTTCTTGATCGTCGGCTATCCCATGGGCGAGCGCCTGGGCACGGCGCGCAAGAACAAGATGGACGCGCTCGAGCGCGACATCGGTCTGGAGTTGCCGGCGTTCGAGATCATCCGTCGCTACAACTCCGCTCTGGACGGGGATCCGAATCGACTCTTCTACATGTACTCCAACATGGCGAAGCAGCGCATCGAACCCTTCGACCGGGCGTCGGAGGCCGAGATCCGCTCGTTCGGGCACGAGCAGGCCGGCATGTCTCCGTCCAGCGTCGAGGGCCTGGTCACGCTGGCGAGCCGCCCGGGGACGACCGAACCGAAGGGCCTGAACATGGCGCACGGTGCGCTGATCTTCTTCGATGTGCCCGACACGGCCACCAAGATGAGGCTCGATTTCGCTTTTCCGACCACCGAGGAACTCGCCAGACATGGGTCGCGTGCGCGCTTCTGCGTGACGATGTCCTACGCGAACTTCAAGGACCGCAGGGTGCTCCTGATGAGCACGTTCGACCCAACGTCGGCCGGCGAGAATCGGCCCGACGGAGCCGTCGATCTCGACTTACCCGCTCAGACGGATCGCAAGATCGTCATGCAGTTCATGATGCCGCACGATCCCGGCGCGGAACTTTTGTACGGCAGAATCGCAGACGTGCGCTTCGAGTGATCGAGCGCACGCCTGGAGAATGAGGTGGTGTGCGCTGCATCAGCGGCGCAGGACACCTTCGGATGCGGAAACAGATCGCTCTGCCTCCCTCGATGGCGCTCTCAGTTCGCGCGCATCTCTTTCTTCACCGACGCCTCGTCCGTGCTCGAGATGTCCTCGGCACCCGAACGCTCGAAGATGTCCTTCGCGCGCTTGGTCTCCGCGGAGTCTTCCGAGTGCACGGAAATCAGAACGTTGCCGCCCTTGACCTTGCCCTCGTACTGCTTGGCCTGGATCTCGGGGATGCCGAGGCCGATCAAGGATCCGGTGATGCCGCCGACGGCCGCGCCCACCGCGGCACCGCTCAACGCGGCCATGATCGGACCGGCCGCGATGAACGGACCGATGCCGGGGATCGCGAGCGAGCCGATGCCCGCCAACCATCCCAGCGTTCCGCCGATCGCGCCGCCCGCGCTCGCGCCGGTGACGGCACCTTCCGGTGCCTTCGTGCCTTGCTCGTGAGCGAAGTCACGCGTACCCGACTTGTCCGGCATCAGCACGGAGATGTCG
Source organism: Planctomycetota bacterium (assembly GCA_038330085.1). GTDB lineage: Bacteria > Planctomycetota > UBA1135 > UBA1135 > JAEUIA01. The sequence continues at coordinate 61,539 of JBBQNP010000003.1, forward strand.
TTGTTCGAGAAACCGGCGGTCTTGAGGTCTCCGACCACCCGCAGCGCCTGCGCGTAGTTCTGGACGATGCAAAAAACGGCTTTGCCCATGATGAATGCTCCTGGTGATCTCTGTAGTCAGGGTTTGACTTCGATTTGGTTGTCGACGTTGGTGACGCCGGCGACGTTCGTCGCCAATGTCGTGATTCTTGTCTTCTCGTCCGCGGTCGGGACGGTGCCGCGCAGGGTGACCGCACCGCTCTTCACGACGATGACGACGTTCTTCGCGGAGGTGGAGAGCGTGTCGTCGCCGACGACCGACTTGCGGACCAGCGCCTGCAGGTCGATGTCCGCCTTGTCGTTGCTCGTGTCGGTCGCGTTCGGATGCGCGGGCATGGTCTTGCCCGGCATGGTGGAGGAATTCGACGCAGGCGTCTTCGAGGCGTGCGTCGCCGTTTCCCCCGGCTTCTGGGATGCGTAGGTGTCGGTGTTTTTCGAGCAGGCGCAAGCGAGTGCAAGCACCAAGCAGGTGATGAAGGGTTTCATGTCGTCCTCAGAAAGCAGTTGTTCGGTCGGTGTTGGTTCGACGGCCTCGTCCCGCTTTCGCGCTCGGCCTGATGCAAGCGTGCGCAGCGTGATGTTCGAGGTTCGTGAGGAAGCACGCCGCGTGCCATCTGTTGATCGCGTTTGACGACGCAAGGAGACGCGTCCTCGCGTCGAAGTTGCAGCTACAGGCGCAATTCCTACAAGTGTTCGCACCGTCAGCATGGCCGAGCGCGTTCACAGTGGCGTTGCGGCCACTCGCTCGCGCAGGCATGTGCGGAACAGCGCTTGCTCGCTCCGGCGCACCGCGGATCACTCGGACCCGCACAACAAGGCAGGAAATTGAAAATGGGCCAATCATCGAACAAGAGCGAAAACCCGCAATCGAACCCGCAGTCGACGAAGGGCAACGAGTCGCAGAAGACCCCGCAGACCCAGAACCCGCAGACGACGGGTGGATCGCAAGGAGCTTCGAAGGATGCCAAGACCGGCAATGCTTCGAACCAGGGCAATCAGCAGGGCAATCAGCCCGGAATGAAGGACACCGGCGGCGCATCCAAGAATTCCCAATCGGAGAAGCAGCCCGCCGGCGGTCAACAGCCGCGCTACGACGATCGTCCGCAGCGTGACGACAAGAGCGGCGGCCAGACGAACCGTCCGGGTCAGTCCTCGACGACCCAGACCGGCACGGGCCCGGGTTACGGCGACATGGAGCCGGGCGATCCGCGTCGGTCGAACATCGAAGCGAACAGCAAGAACACCGGCGACTCGGGTGCTCGCAAGGGCGACGCGGGTTCCGGCAAGAGTGGCTCATCCACCGGGAAGAGCGGTTCGCCCAGCGGTCAGGACCGCGGGGGTAACCAAACTTCTTCCGGCGGTTCCTCGAAGGGCTGAGCCACAGCAGCTGCCACAAAAGCTGTCAGAGCATCCGAGGCTGTGATGGCCTCGTCGGCCCGACCATCCCATCACAACCCAAGGTCAGGGTCATGCGGGGGCGCTCATCCCACGATGAGCGCCCCCGACTTGTTTCGAGGCCGACCGACTTTTTCGAGGACGGAAGGCGTGAGCGTGGATGAGGACGAAGAACACGTCGGATCGCTCAACGCCCCCCCCTCGAAGTCCGCGCAGCGCGTCGTCGGCTCGTCGTTTTCGACGGCCCCGCCTTCCCTTCGACTCGCCTTTCCATGCAAACTGCGGCCGAGACCACGACCGCATGCAAACCTTCATCGATAGGATCCGGGTTGGAATCGCGCGCGCGAGCGGCGTCGACGCCGCCGACATCAAGCTCGAATTGCCGCGGGATCCCAAGCAGGGCGACCTGGCGCTGCCGTGCTTCGCGATCGCGAAAGCACTGAAGAAGCCGCCGCCCGCCGTCGCTGCCGAGATCGCCGCTCAACTCGGGCTGAGCTTGCCGGGCATCACCGCGACGGCGACCGGGCCCTACCTCAACTTCCGCATCGATCGACGGGAGCTCGCGCGCGTTGTCCTCGGCGAGATCGAAGCCCGCGCGGATGGGTTCGGCGGATCGGACGAGGGCGCGGGCCGGACGATCGTCGTCGACTTCAGCTCGCCCAACATCGCCAAGCCGATGCACGTCGGCCACATCCGCTCGACGATCATCGGTCAAGCGCTGCAGCGCATCTTCGCGAGCCTCGGTTACCGCACGGTCGGCATCAACCACATCGGCGACTGGGGCGCGCAGTTCGGCGCACTGGTCGTGGCGATCCGGCGTTGGCGCGAGACGGTCGACTTCACGAAGGAGCCGGTGCACGCGCTGCTCGATCTCTACCAGCGCAGCAAGGCCGCGACCGAGAGCGACCCCGAGTTCGCGAGGGAAGCGAAAGATGCCTACCTAGAGCTCGAAAGCGGCCGCGAGGGCGAGGTACGCGAGCTGTGGCGCTGGATCACGGAGGTTTCGCTGGCCGGTTTCGCCAAGACGTACGCGCGCCTCGGCATCCATCACGACCTCGTGCGCGGCGAAGCGTTCTACGAACCGCTGCTCGAGCCGACGATCGCGCGCGTCGAAGCGTCCGGCATCTCCGAGGTCAGCCAAGGTGCGTTGGTCGTGCAGCTCGGCACGATCGAGAAGGGCCTGACCGAGACGCCGTGTCTCCTGCGGCAGTCGAACGGCACGACCCTGTACGCCACGCGCGACCTCGCGGCGATGTTCCAGCGCTGGGAGGAGTTCCACTTCGAGCGCGCGCTCTACGTCGTCGGCGCCGAGCAGAAGCTGCATTTCCGCCAGCTCAAAGCCGTGCTGAAGCGCATGAACGTCGAGTGGGAGCCGCGGATCGAGCACATCGACTTCGGCCTCCTGCTCGGACCGGGGCGGGTGAAGCTCGCCAGCCGCAAAAAGGGCGAGGTGCTGGTGCTCGACGAGCTGATCGACGAGGTGGTCGACGAGGCGGAGCGGGTGGTGCTGGAGAAAAACCCCGAACACAAGGATCCGCGCGCCATCGCCGAGCAGGTCGGCATCGGCGCGATCGTCTTCAACGACCTCAAGCGCGAACGGATCCGCGACGTCGTGTTCGACAAGCAAGAGATCCTCTCGTTCGAGGGCGAAACCGGCCCGTACGTGCAGTACACGCACGCGCGGCTCGCGTCGGTCGAGCGCAAGGTGAAGGAAGCCGGCGAGGGTGGCGCCGCACCCGACTTCAGCGCGCTCGAAGAGGCCGGTCCGCTGCTCGTGGCGCTCGGCCGATTCCCGGATGTCGTGCGCTCGGCGGCGGCCCACGCCGAGCCTTCGGAGATCGCGACGTACTTGTTGGCCCTTGGTCGTGACGTCAACGCGTGGTATGTCCAACACCGCGTGTTGGGGCAGGCGCCGGAGGTGACAGCCGCTCGTTTGGCCCTGGTGCGCGCATCCAAGACGGTGATCGCCAACGGTTTGCGCCTGCTCGGCCCGGCGGCACCCACTGAGATGTGAACGACGAGAGTTGCCCTGAACGAGACACCCCGCGACACGTCGCGGCGAGCCGGCGCTCAAGCCTCTTCCACTTCCGACCGAAAACTTGCGACTGCCTGCCTCGTCGATCTCGCGCGGAAAGCCTTTCCACGTGGGCGGGTGTCGGGTCCTCCGGAGGAGTCCTTGATCCAGAGCTACATCCGCGATGTGCCGGACTTCCCCAAGGCGGGGATTCTGTTCAAGGACATCACGCCGTTGCTGCAGAGCCCGGCGGGTCTGAAGGAAGCGATCGCGGGCCTCGCCGCCGCGGTCGATCCCAAGAGCTACGACTTGGTGTGCGGCATCGAGTCGCGCGGGTTCATCTTCGGCGCGACGCTCGCGCACCATCTCGGCAAGGGGTTCATCCCGATCCGCAAGCCCGGCAAGTTGCCCTGGAAGACCGCGTCGGAGAGTTACGAGCTCGAGTACGGCACGGATCGCATCGACATCCACCTCGACGCCTGCAAACCGAACCAAGCCGTGTTGATGGTCGACGACCTGCTCGCGACCGGCGGCACGATGGACGCCGCGGTCAAGTTGGTGCGTCGCATCGGCGGCAAACCGGTCGCGTGCGCGTTCGTGATCGAGCTCGCCTTCCTCGCAGGCCGCAAGCGCCTCGGCGACATCCCCGTTCATTCGTTGATGAAGGTCTGACCTTCGATCCCCTATCGCTACGCACGGAGAGCCCACTAGACATGACGCCGCGCAAGCAGCCCGCCGACAAGCCCGAGTCCGCGCCCGACCCTTTGAAGTCTGAAAAGGGCACGAAGGGTGAGGCGGCCGCGCGCCCGTCGCGTGCGAAGACGCCGGGCCCCAAGCCTGTCGCGAAGCCCGCCGTCAAGCCCGTCGCGCGTGAGCGGATCACGCTGCCGAAGGTCGTCGCTCCCGAGTACGAGAACATGCCGACGGAGGAGATCTGGGAGCACTATCGCAAGGCGAAGAAGGCCGAGACGAAGCAGCCCGAGGACATCGAGCGGCTGCGCAACGTGTTGATGGAGCGGCACTATCCGCTCGTGCGTTACATCGCCGAGCGCTTGTTGCAGACGCTGCCGAAGTCGATCGAGCTCGATGACCTCGTGAGCGCCGGGTTGTTCGGGTTGATGGATGCGATCCGCGGCTTCGATCCCGATCGCAACATCAAGTTCAAGACGTACTGCACGACGCGCATCCGCGGCTCGATCCTCGATCAACTGCGCTCGCAGGATTGGGTGCCGAGGCTCGTGCGCTTGAAGGCGGGCAAGATCGACAAGGCGCTACAGAAGTTGACCGGGGAATACGGTCGCGAGCCGACGCACGCGGAGTTGGCGTCGGCCTTGCAGATGGAGCACAGCGAGCTCGCGATGGAGATCTCGAGCGCGAGCGCGAAGACCATGTTCTCGCTCAGCGAGAAGTGGGAAGACCGGGATGATGACAGCTCGATCGAGAAGGTCGACGTGCTCGAGGATCGCAAGGCCACCGATCCGATCGGGGAGCTGCACCGGCGCGACATGATGCTGTTCCTCACGCGTTCGCTGACGCACAAGGAGCGGTTCATCATCGAGCAGTACTACCAGGTCGGGCACACGATGCGGGAGATCGGGGAGATGCTCGCGCTGACCGAAAGTCGCGTGTGCCAGATCCACTCGAACGTGATGGGGCGGCTCAAAGGTCTGCTCGGCCAGAAGTCCGGCACGCTGCTGATGTAGTATCGGGGCGTGGATCCGGTCGAACACGTTCGAGTCCGCGCCTATCAAGACAGTCTCGACGTCGAGCGCACCGACTCGCTCGCCGTCGAAGAGCCGCTCGCGATCCGCTTGCGTGGATCGGCCGATTCTCCCGCGTCGAGCTTCGTCACGACGATGCGCACGCCGGGCAACGACGAGGAGTTGACTGCGGGACTCTTGTTCGCGGAGGGAGTGATCCTCGAGCGGGCGGACCTCATCGCGCTCGACCATCCCAGCGATCCGCGCATCGACGCCGACCTGCGCGCCAATGTGATCATCGCGACGCTTTCCGACGCGGCACTCGAACGATCTCGTGCGCTCGTACGCGGAACGGTGATGGGCTCGGCTTGCGGCGTGTGCGGTCGCACGTCGATCGAGCGGGTCTTGCCCGAGGGCTCGCGTCCCATCGATTCGCGCCTCACGATCGACGCGGACATGCTTCTCTCTCTGCCGAGCGTGTTGAGGGCGTCGCAATCCGTGTTCGCCCAGACCGGCGGGCTCCACGCAGCGGGCCTGTTCACGCCGAGCGGTGATCTGCGAACCATCCGCGAGGACATCGGCCGTCACAACGCGACCGACAAGTTGATCGGGACGCACTGGCTCGCGGGGGATATTCCGCTCGATGAGCGCGTGCTACTCGTCTCGGGGCGGGCGGGTTTCGAGATCGTGCAAAAGGCACATTCTGCACGCATCGCCGTCGTCGCCTCCGTCTCCGCGCCCTCGAGCTTGGCGGTCGAACTCGCCGATGCAGGCGGCATCACGCTCGTCGGTTTCCTGCGCGAACGACGCTTCAACGTCTACTCGCACGCGTCGCGCGTCATCCACTCGCGCTGATCCGCTCCTGGCCGGACTTGACATTGTGGACTGACGGGTCTGCAATCGTCACGGTCCCGAGGGGAACGTTCCTTGCGCTCACGCGCTGGAGGTCTCTGTGGAAGTCACTCGTCGCGGGTTGTTCAAGACCGCTGCCATCGGCACGGCTGCGCTCGGTTTCGATCTGTCCCGCGCTCATGCGGAGATGCGCGAGTTCAAGATCGCGCGCACGACGGAGACGCGCAGCACCTGTCCGTACTGCTCCGTGTCGTGCGGGCTGATCGTCCACACGCTCGGTGACGGCGCGAAGAACGCGACGCCGGCGATCGTCTACATCGAAGGCGACCCCGACCATCCGATCAACCGCGGAACGCTGTGTCCGAAGGGCACGACGCTCAAGGACGACATCAACGGTCCCACGCGCGTCACCTACCCGAAGGTGCGCCGACCGGGCTCGAACAAGTGGGAGCGCATTTCATGGGACGAAGCCGTCTCGGGCATCGCGCGCCACGTCAAGACCACGCGCGACAAGACGTTCGTCAAGACCAACGCACAAGGTCAGCTCGTCAACCGCAACCCCGGCTTCGGCATGGTCGGCGGTTGCACCGACACGAACGAGTTCAACCTGCTGCAGTACAAAGCCGGCGTCTCGTGGGGCGTCGTGTATCGAGACACGCAGGCCAGGGTTTGACACGGTCCCACGGTGGCCAGTTTGGCCGCCACGTTCGGGCGCGGAGCGATGACCAACGGCTGGGTCGACATCAAGAACGCCGACGTCATCCTCTGCATGGGCGGCAACCCCGCCGAGAACCATCCCTGCGGCTTCAAGTGGGCCATCGAGGCGCGCCACACGCGCAACGCGAAGCTCATCGCGGTCGATCCGCGCTTCACGCGCACGGCTGCGGTCGCTGATTTCTACTCGCCCATCCGGTCGGGAAGCGACATCGCATACCTGCTCGGCATCATCCGGTATGCGATCGAGAAGAAGCGCTACCACGCCGAGTACGTCAAGCTCTTCACGAACGGTCCGTACATCATCAAGGACTCGTACGGTTTCGACGAGGGCTTGTTCACCGGGTTCGCCGAGGACAAGCACGAGTACGACAAGACGAAGTGGGCGTACCAGGCGGATCCGACGACGCAGGCATACGCCGTCGACAAGACGCTCGAAGACCCGCGTTGCGTCTTCCAACTGCTGAAGAAGCACGTCGATCGCTATACGCCCGAGACGGTCTCGCGCATCTGCGGCGTCCCAGAAGAGACGTTCCTGAAGGTCGCCGAGCTCGTGACCTCGACGTACACGCCCGAACGCGTGGGCACGATCATGTACGCGCTTGGCTGGACGCAGCACTCGATCGGCGTGCAGATCATCCGTTGCGCGGCGATGCTGCAGCTCCTGCTCGGCAACGTCGGACGTCCGGGCGGCGGCGTCAACGCGCTGCGCGGACACTCGAACATCCAGGGTGCGACCGACATGGGCGGGAACACCGAGATCCTGCCGGGCTACATGAAGACGCCTTCGGGCGCGTCGCAAACGGTCGCCGACTATGTGAAGTCCAGCGCGCCGACGACGCTCAACGGCGCCGCGTGGCCGTCGATGAACTACTGGCAGAACTATCCGAAGTTCACCGTGTCGCTGCTCAAGTGCGTTTACGGCGCGGCAGCGACGAAGGACAACGACTTCGGCTGGGCCTGGTTCCCGAAGCTCGACGGCAACGCGTCATGGGCCTACATGTTCGACGACATGTACCGCGGCAGCGTCCAGCGCGCGGGCGGAACCGAACCGGCACCCGAAGGCTTGATCACGTTCGGCATGAACCCGGTCGGCGTCGGACCGAACACGTCGAAGGTCATCGGCGCGCTGTCGAAGCTCAAGTGGCTCGTCGTCGTCGATTGCGTCGAGATCGAAACCGCGATGTTCTGGAAGGCGCCGAAGGAGTACGGCGGCGCGGACCCGGCGCAGATCGAGACCGAGGTCTACATGCTGCCCGCGACGAACTTCGTCGAGAAGGACGGCTCGTTCACCAACTCCGCACGCTGGGCGCAGTGGAAGTGGAAGGCGATCGATCCGCCCGGCGAGGTCAAATCGGACCAGGAGATCCTCGCGCGCGTCGTGCTCGCGGTGAAGGCGCTGTACCGCAAGGAAGGCGGCGTGCTCCCCGAAGCGATCGAGGCGCTGACGTGGGACTACACGAACCCCGCGTCGCCCGACCTCGGTGAAGTGCTCAAGGAGATGAACGGCAAGGCGCTCGTCGACCTCCACGACGAAAAGGACCCGACGAAGCTCGTCAAGTCGAAGGGCCAGCAGCTCGACGGCTTCTCGCAGTTGCGCGCGGACGGATCGACGTCGTGCGGCAACTGGCTGTATTCCGGCGCCTGGACCGAAGCGGGCAACAACACCGCGCGTCGCAACAATGCCGATCCGACGGGCATGGGCATGTTCCACCAGTGGGCGTTCTCGTGGCCTGCAAACCGGCGCATCCTCTACAACCGCGCGTCCGCCGACGCCGAGGGTCGCCCGTGGGATCCGGCGCGCGTCGGCATCGAATGGAACGGCGACAAGTGGGTCGGCGACGTGCCCGACATCGCGCCGACGTCCAAGCCGGGTGAGTTCGGCGCGTTCATCATGAATGCGGAAGGCGTCGGTCGCTTGTTCGCGCCGGCCTTGAACGACGGTCCGTTCCCCGAGCACTACGAAGCGTACGAGGCCGTCACCGACAACATCCTGCACCCGAAGGTCGAGTCGAGCCCCGTCGCGAAGCGCTTCACTTCCGACAAGGACGTGTTCGGGCACCGCGATCAGTTCCCGATCATCTGCACGACGTACCGACTGACCGAGCTCTATCACTACTGGACCCAGCACAACCCGCGGCTGACGATGCTGCAGCCGGACTTCTTCTTCGAGCTGCCCGAAGAGCTCGCGCGCGAACGCGGCATTGCCAACCAACAGATGATCAAGGTCACCAGCGCGCGCGGCTCGATCGTGGGTCAGGCGATGGTGACGAAGCGCATGAAGGCCGTGCTCGTCGACGGCAAGAAGATCTGGCACATCGGGTTGCCGATCCACTGGGGGTTCGCCGGCATCCGCGTCGGACCGCTCGCCAACTTCCTCACGGGCGCGGTGCTCGAACCGAACGTGTGGACGCCTGAATACAAGACGTTCTTGGTGAAGCTCGAAACGATGCCGGCGGTGAAAGCATGAAGCAGGCAAACCTCGAGATCCGCCGCTCTTCCGCTTCGTTGATCGGCGAGAGCACTTCACAACGGCGCAAGGCCGTCGTCGCGAAGTTCATCGACACCACGACGTGCATCGGCTGCAAGGCGTGCGAGGTCGCTTGCCAAGAGTGGAACGACCTGCCCACGCTCGACACGGCGCGCTTCGGCACCTATCAGACGATGCCGACGCTGCACGCCGAGTATTGGAACCTGATCAAGTTCGCAGAGGTCGAGGGCGCCGCAGGCCTGACGTGGTTGATGCGCAAGGACAACTGCATGCACTGCGACGAGCCGGGCTGCCTCGAAGCCTGCCCCGCGCCCGGGGCGATCGTGCAGTACGAGAACGGCATCGTCGACGTCAACCCGGAAGCGTGCATCGGTTGCGGCTACTGCGAGACGGGTTGTCCGTTCGACGTGCCGCGCTTCAGCGAGCGCACGTCGAAGATGTCGAAGTGCACGCTGTGCGTCGACCGCGTCACAGTCGGCGTCGAGCCGGCTTGCGTGAAGGCGTGTCCGACCGGCTGCCTGCACTTCGGCAACAAGGACGACATGCTCGCGCTCGGCGCCCGGCGCATCGAGCAGTTGCACGAGAACGGTCACACCGAGGCCGCGATGTACGACCCGCCCGGCGTCGGCGGCACGAGCGTCGTGACGGTGCTCATGCACGGGGACCATCCCGAGTGGTACGGGCTGCCGAAGGATCCGCACGTCCCGCACGCCGTGATCGCGTGGAAGAAGCTGCTGCGGCCGCTCGGCACCGTCGCGATCTTCGCCGCGGTCGCGGGTGCGTTCGCGCATTATCTGCGCTACGGACGCAAACAGGCTCCTGAAGAAAGTGACCAACGGAGGAACGAGCCGTGAGCACACGCCCTGTCACGATCACCGATCAAGCCGTCACCGGCGCTGACCCCGCGGTGCAGGTCGCGAGCCGCGTCGAGGACGTCGTCGTGGGCGACGAGATCGTGCGCTACCGGTACTCCACGCGCGTCACGCACTGGTCGGTCGCGTTCTTCTTCATCGTGTGCCTTTTGACCGGCATGCCGATCTGGACGCCGGTGTTCGGCTGGATGGCGCACTTGTTCGGCGGATTGCACGTATGCCGCTGGCTCCATCCGTGGGCGGGCCTCGCGTTCTTCGCGTCGTCGCTCGTGATGATCGCGCAGTGGTGGAGGAAGATGATCCTCGAGAAGTCGGAGCGCAGTTGGGTCGGCCCGCGCCTTTTCCAGTACATGCGCTACGAGGACCACGACCAGAACGTGGGCAAGTTCAACGGCGGACAGAAGCTCTTCTTCTGGGCAGCGGCAGTTGGCGCACTCGGCCTCCTCGTATCTGGCGTGGTGTTGTGGTTCCCGCCGCAGTTTCAGCAGTGGGTTCGCGAGACGGCGATCCTCCTGCACGATGTGACGTTCATCGGCTTCGCAGTGGCGATCGTGTTCCACATCTACCTCGGGACGGCCGCGGAGCCGGGCACGTTCCGCGCGATGACGCGCGGCACCGTGACCAAGCCGTGGGCGCGACTCCACCATCCCCGTTGGTATCGAGAAGTGACGCGTGACAATTCCCGCCCGCGCTAGCACGTCGGCCCGCGATGCGTTCGATGACGGGGCGGAGCGCGCGGAGGCTCTGGCATCGGAGTCGATCTCTGCGAGCGAACCGCTGAAGTTCGCGGCGGGCCTCATGCGTGCACAAGGCGACGTCGCGGCGGCCATCGAGGCCGAACAAGCACTTCGAGCCTTCACGGGCAGCCTCGCATCCGACGTCGAGCGCTTGCTCCCCCACACGCTCGACATCGCGCGTTTCGCGGCCGAAAACGGCCCTGACGAGCTCGCCGGCGTCGCGGAAGTGCGCTTGGGCGGATCGCGCGCCGACATGCAACGCAGCCTGACACTGTTCTGGTCGGGTGAAGTGCGCGCGCGCGACGACTACCTCTCGCGCGCGATGCTGCGGCCGTTCGTCGCGATGCTGCGCAACGCGGGCGTCGCTCCGGATCGCGTGCATGCGCGCGGACAGTGCCCGTTCTGCGGAGGTCTTCCGGCGACGAGCTGCCGGCGCGGCGGATCGGAAAGCGAAGGCGGCGCGCGATTGTTGTGCTGCGCGCTGTGCGGGCTCGAGTCGTCGTTCAACCGCATCCTGTGCCCGGCATGTTTCGAGAAGGAGCCGAAGAAGCTCCCCATATTCGCGCGGGAGGAGCATCCTTCCGCGCGCATCGAAGCCTGCGAGACGTGCGGCCGCTACGTGAAGTCGATCGACACGTCGCGCGACATCCGCGCGATCCCCGAGATCGACGACGTCGCCACGATCGCGCTCGACCTGTGGGCCGTCGAGCAGGGTTACACGCGCATCGAACCCGGCCTCGCCGGCTTGTGAGCGCGTCGCTGCGCGCACAGACCGATGATCAACCCCGACCGACGCTCAACCCCACTGACCCGAGTCGGGTTGGGCGTCTGGCGGAGCAGGACGCAAGCGCGCGTGGGCCGCGTCGAGCCGTGCCTGACTCCATCCCAGGAACACGCCCGCTCCGCGGTAGATCAGCGCTCCGTTCGGAGCGTCGACGAGATCGATCGAGCCCGGTCCGTTCGCCGAAGTGATCGTCAAGCGCCAGCCGGACAACGTCGTGCTGCTCTCGCGCAGGCGGATCGGCTCGCGGACGAGGCCGGCGAACACGGGTTGCCTCAGGCCTGCGAGCGGATCGGGTTCGGGCTGCGGTGCACTCATGTTGCGCTCTCAGTCTCGCGGCAGGACCGAGACGGCGCAGTGCAACGCACCGTCGCGCCGCATGCTCTCGCCGCACAAGATCGGAACGACGCGCACGCTCGGCCCAAGGTGCTTCTCGAACAGGCTCTGTGCGGCGCGGTCGAGATCGGCGTAGAGGCCGCCGTACGCAGGCATGTAGTACGCGCTCTTGGTCTGCACGCCGTTGATCGTCGTCAGGCTGCGTGCACCCTCGCTGATGCTCGGCACGCCGACGATGCGGAAGCCCTGCTTGGCGAGCGCGTTCGCGACCGACTGCCGCTCGACCTCGCGCCCACGCATCGAGAGCAGGTACGCAGTCAAATAGCGATCGAGCTTCGCGTTCTTGATGTCGGCGTCTCCACTCGTCTCGGCGGCGAGGATGTCGAGCGCGAGCAGGAAGCGCTGCAGGCTGCCGACGCCGGAATCGGCGGGACCGCCGGCGAAGAACTTCGACAGGGATTCGGGGTACGCGCCGTTGTCGATCGCGCGCGCCGCGATCGCGTCCCCCAAGCGTTGCACGAGCACGTACCAGCGGTCGCCGTCCATGTCGGCACGCGCCATCTCCAGGCCTTTCGCGGACAACACCCCGGCGCGCTCGAGTGCAGGCAACGCGCAACGCACGAGGATCCGCGCGGCCGCCGACGTGTCGTTCATGAAGGCGATCAGTCCCGTGGGCGTCGAGCGCGCGCAGACCTCGTAGTCGACGTGGAACGACGTCGCCGGCAGCACGATGCAACGCGCGACGCCGAACTCGGTGCGGAACGCTTCGAGCACTTGCGCCTGCGTCAAACCGAGAGATCGGTTGCGCGCGATCTCGGCCTCGCCGACGAGCATCTCGCGCTGGCCGGTGTTCGCGTCGAACACGGGCAGGAGGTTGCCGCCCTGGAACAAGAGCGGCGACTGCACGACGCGCTCGCCGGTCGCCGCGAACGCTTCGAGCGCGAACGTGTCGCCCGGCAGGAACATGGCACCCTGCTCGCCGCGCGACGCGTAGCGCGGCACGAGCGTGACGACGGGATGCGCGTCGCCGGGGACGAGTCCGACCTTGCAGTTGTCCTGGGCCCACTCGCTGATCGGCAAGGTCTGCGGCAAGAGCGTGAACGTCGAGCTCTTCGCGATCGTCCAGGACTTCGCGGCGCCCAGGAAGCGCTCGAGGTTCGCCTCCTGGATGTTGGCGACGAAGTTGACGCCCTCGACTCCGGTGACGAGCTGGCGCACGACGTCGAGCGCGCCGCCGTCGCCCTCGCTGAGGAAAAAGGTCGGGCTGCTCGCCTGCAGGCGCAACGTCGCGATCTTGTGCTCGCCGCTCTCCGTCGCCACCTGGAAACCCGGCACGGTCGCGCGAAACGCGAACGTCACGCTGCTCGTGCGCGCGATCACGTCGTCCATCCTCGTCCCCGGCACGAGTTGCTGGACGATCCAGCGCACGAGCGAAGGCGAACCGGGCGCTTCGAAGTACGGCAGCAGGTCGACCGGGATCCCGACTCGGCGCAAGAGGTCGTGTCGATCGGGATCCGCAGCGTCGCCCGAATCGAAAGTGCCCGCACCGAGGATGTCGATGACGCGCACGAGCGTCGGCACCAGTCCATCGAGCGCGATGCGATGCGCGACGAGCTCTGCTGCACGCTCGAGCTCGGGCTCGGTCTTCGGATCGGGCATCGCAATCGGCCAGTCGTCGGAAGACGCTTCGAGCATCGTCGCGCGGAATCCGCGCAGCGCGGGTTGCTTCTCAGGGTACGCCGACCGGCGCGCTTGCACGGTCGGATCGACGGGCACGCGCTTCACGACGATGTCGGAAGTCACGCACAACGCGAGATAGACGAAGAGCGTGATCATCGCGAGCCCATCTGGCGCTTGCGCACGAGCGCCAGGCCGATCCACGCGCACACGACGCCGACGACTGCGCCCGCGATCGCGAGCCACAGCTTCTTGTGCGAGATGTCGTCACCTTCGCTCGACGGTGGAACGATCACGGCGGGTTGACCGTCCTGCTGCGGCTTCGGATCGGCCACGACGATGCGGAAGCGCTCTTCGAACGAGCTCTGGATGACGCGGGTGGCGACGCGCCGCAAGTAATCGTCGGGCATCGCGAGCGCTTCGAGCTTCACCGGACCGAGGTCGAGAGCGCGCAGGTTCGCGAGCACTTCGTCCTCGACCGACACCTCCGGCTCGGCCGGCGGAGTAGTTGCGTCCTGCGCTTGGCCGGTCATCGCGATGAGGCAGAGCCCGAGGAACATCGCTTGGATCGTACGGTACGATCGCGCCTTCTCCATGCAGTTCCGCACGATCCGGCACGGGACGGTCGACTCGACGTCCGAGCGAGCGTTCGCTTCCATTGCGGACGGCAGCGCCCGGCATGGTGACGTGCACGTCGCGGATGCGCAGACCGCGGGTCGCGGTCGTCAGGGTCGGCGCTGGCACAGCTCGAGCGGCGAAGGGTTGTACGCGAGCATCGTGTTGCTGCCGGAGGTCGAGCTCTCCGCAGCGGGGCTGACGATCGCTGCTGGGTTGGCCGTTCACGACGCGGTTGCGCGACTGGGGCTGAAGAATGCTGCGCTCGACTGGCCCAACGACGTGATCGTGCGCGACGTGAACGATCCCACGAGCGCGAAGCTCGCCGGCATCCTGGTCGAAACGCGCGGGCTCGATCCGCGCGCGCCGCACTACGTGGTCGGGATCGGGTTGAACGTGCTGCAGCGCGAGTTCCCCGAGCAGTTGCTGAGCGAGCGCGCCGTGACGAGCCTGCGTCTGTGCGGTTGTGACGCGACGATCGAGGGTGCGCTCGACGCGCTCGTCGGCGAATTGCCGGGGCGCATCGACGCGATCCGATCCGATCCGAAGAGCCTGGCGCGCGACTACTTGTCGGCGACCGGTCTGCTGCGACGGAGGGTGCGCGTGCGCTCGGGCGAGGGCGCCTTCGAAGGGCGCATCGAGTCGCTCGACATCCATGGAGGTCTGGTCGTCACGAACGGCGACACGCATGCACGCACGTTTGCGCTCGAGATCGTCCGCGAGATCACTGCGATTCGCGGAGACGAAGAGGTGGAGTGAACAGTTGGGGCGTGCGAGCCGCTATACTCGCGGTTTTCCCCTGAGGTTTTGAACATGCCCCGATCCGACGGCCGCGCCAGCGGCGATATGCGCCCCATCTCGTTCCAACGCGGCTTCACCAACCGCGCGCCGGGGTCCGTGCTCGCGAGCTTCGGGAACACCAAGGTGCTGGTGACGGCGATGGCGACCGACAGCGTGCCGCCGTTCATGCAGGGGCGCGGTAAAGGCTGGTTGACGGCGGAGTACTCGATGCTGCCTTCGTCGACCGAGTCGAGGAAGTCGAGGGATCGCGTTGGTTCTGTGGACGGGAGGTCGATCGAGATCCAACGTTTGATCGCGCGCTCGCTGCGAGGCGTTATGGATCTGACGCAGATGACCGAGCGCACGATCTGGATCGATTGCGACGTGATCCAGGCGGACGGGGGCACGCGCACGTGTGCGATCAGCGGTGCGTATGTCGCGCTGCACGATCTCTTGACGCACATGGACGGCAAGCGCGTTCTTCGCGGCTGGCCGTTGAAGAGTCCGATTGCAGCGGTTTCGGTCGGCGTCGTCGGCAAAGAGGCGCTGTGCGATCTGTGCTACATCGAAGACAGCAAGGCCGAGACGGACATGAACCTCGTGATGACCGGCGAAGGCAAGTTCATCGAGGTCCAGGGCTCGGCCGAAGGTGCACCGTTCGATCGCGGCGAGTTGGACGCGATGTTGGAGATGGGCGGCGCGGCGATCAGGAGGATTTTCGAGGTGCAACAGGCGGCGTTGCGGGTGGGGTGAGAGGTGGGAGGGTGAGGGGTTGTTGTTGCGGGGTGACGCGTGACAGCAACACGAAAAGGCAGGTGGAGAGCAACGGCAAGATGTTCCGCGCCTACGGCGCGGCTGCGGCCGACGCGACGCTCGACTGGAGAACCGGTCAAGCGTCGCGTCGGTCGCTCATTCAGGGGTCGCAAGTCGACAGTTGTCTGCCACTTCGAATGCTGCGTGACTGCGCATGGGGGCGCGCGGTGGTCACACCGTTGCGCTGGAACTGGGCGATCGCTTGGCTGCAGTTAGTCGGGTCGGATCGCGAGGATCGAGCAGGGTACGTTGCTGACCACGCGTTCCGCGGTGCTGCCGACGAGCAGGTCGTGCATGGATGTGTGACCGCGCGTGCCCAGGACGACGAGTGGGGATGCGAGTGGCTGGACGTATTGCGTGATTGCGTCGCCGCGGCTGGGGCTTTCGATCACGGCGTATTCCGGTTCGAGGTAGCCCATCTCGTGGGTGTGGGGTGCGGTGAAGTCGCGCAGGCGGATGGGGAGGGCCTGTCGGTAGTGGCTTTCGATTTCGGGTGAGGGGGGTGGTCCGCGGCGCAGGGATTTCCACGGCATCTCGAAGACGTGGATGAGGTGCAGGAAGGCTTCGTCCTGGAGTGCGACGCGAATGCCCTGGGAAAGGGCGAGGCGCGAGTTGTCCGAGAAGTCGACGCACACGACGACGTTCTTGAAGGCCTGCGGCTGGTCCTCGCGCACGAGGAGAACTTTCGATGCGGCGCGGCGTACGCAGGCGGATGCGAGAGCGCCCGTCGAGCGGCTCGAGCTTTGTCCGTGCGTGCCCAGGACGAGCAGGTCCGCATGGTGGAGGTCGACGCGCTTCGTCATCGAGGCCAGCGGGTTGTCGACGTCGACGAAGAAGGGTGTCGAGGGAGCGCCGCGGACGTCCTTGGTGAACTCTTCCCACTCTGCGGTGACGCCGTCGACGAGCGGTTGCGCGTTGGCGCGCGAGGATTCTTGGAGGACGAGCTCCAGCTCGGCAGCGACGAGCGGGTCGAGCGCGTGCACGGCGACGAGCTTGCCGCGATTCCAATCGGCGATGCGTAGCGCCTGACGCAGTGCGCTCTTCGAGCACGGAGTGAAATCGACGCCGACGACGATCGAGCGGATGCGGTCCATGAAGCAGCCTCCGAAGCGGGTCCCCTCTTCCGCTTCACGCGAGTCTAGCAGCCCGTTGAAAAAGTCGCGTCGCGAGGCGAAGCCCGCGTTCGCGATGCAAGGAAGACGACAGAGCGGCGGCGGAGGCGGCCTTCCTGGCCGCTGAGCACGACGCGACGAGCCTGACGCCGCAGCGCGAACGCGGGCGAAGCCGCAGCAGCGAGTTTTTCAACGGGCTGCTAGACCGATTGTTGGCGAACGGACAAGCCGCGAAGGCGTGTGAATCCGGGTGAGTGCAGGATCCTTGCGCGGGTTGTGAGCATGTATCCTCGAGGCTGTGAAGATCCTACTCGCCAGCAGCAATTTGAAGAAGCTGCGCGAGCTCGAAGCGCAGCTCGCACACCTCGAGGTAGGTGTCGTGACACCGGCGGATGTCGGCGGAATTCCCGACGTGGTGGAAGACGGGTCGACGTTCCGGGCGAACGCGGCGAAGAAAGCGACTGCCGCCGCGCGACATGCGGGGTTGTGGTCGCTTGGCGACGACTCGGGCCTCGAAGTCGATGCACTGGGTGGAGCGCCGGGGGTCCGCTCGGCGCGCTTCGCGGGTGTGCATGGCGACGACGCGGCGAACAACTCGTTGTTGCTCGAGCGCATGCGTGACGTGGCTGACGGGTTGCGGGGCGCGCGGTTCGTGTGCGCGCTCGCGTTGGCGCGACCCGACGGCTCGATTGCGCTCGACGTCGAAGGTGTCTCGCGGGGGAGAATTCTGCGCGGTCCGCGCGGCACGCACGATTTCGGCTACGACCCGCTGTTCTTGTTCGACGAGCCCGGCTTCGCCGAGACCGGCCGCGGCTTCGCGGAGCTCGAGCTGCACGAGAAAGCGCGCGTCAGCCACCGCGGCCGTGCTCTGCGCGAGCTGGCCTCGCGGTTCCCGATGCCCCGCGCCGACTGATCCGTGAAGGATCGAGCACGGGCCGAACGGGCGTGATCTCGCCGCCCAGGGTCCGCGCCGCTGGGATCGGAGCGCACCGGACCTCGATGCACGGACAGTGCACTGGATTCCCGGTTTGCCGCGCCACGCTTCCCACGAGCCGTCGCTCCTCATGCGGGGAGGGCGCTTCGTCCTCCAGCGCGAGGACCTGGCCCGCCATCGCAAAGAGGTATTTCCATGCTGCTCTCCTCTCTCTCAGCACGCTGCGCAACCTCGTGCCTCGCGTTGGCCGTCCTGGCTGCGCCCTCCCCCGCTGACGATCTGTTCGTCGCCAGCTCCAACACGTTCTTCGCGCGCGGCAACGCGTTGACCGGCGGATTCCAGACTTTGGGCGCGTGCTTCGGCCAGCCTCAATCGATGGTCGCCGACGGACAGAACGTGTTCCTTGGCGATCCGTTCGGAAGCATCTATCGCTTCGATGCGGCGACGCAAGGGATCACGCAGTTCGCCACGACGAGCGGTGATGCGCGCGCGCTCGTCCTGCGCGGCAACGAGCTCCTGGTCGGGAAAACCAATGGAACGATCTTGCGCCTCGACAAGACGAGTGCCGCCGTGCTCGGGTCGTGGACGATCCAAGACGACATCTCTGCACTCTACGTCGCCGGGAACAAGCTCTTCATCGGTTCGACGTCGGGCCGCGTCACCCTGCTGCACATGGACGATGGAATGACCGTCGCATCGTTCGTGTGCGGCGGCTCCATCACGGGGCTCGCGGCGGACGAAACCGACCTGATCGCGGCCACCGACAGCGGTTTCATCCAACGCGTGAACCTCGTCACCGGTTCCCTCGATTCCTGGTTCATCGCCAACCACGATGTGAAGTCGATCGCGCTTCAGGGCGGATCGCTGCTCACGAGTGGCGCGGACGGCGTCGTGCGCCGCTTCAACAGGGTCAGCGGTGCTCCGCAGGGCACGATGCCGTGGACGTTCGACGTCGTCGCGATGGCTCTCGCGCCTTCGACGGTCGGCACGCTGAGCTGCTACGGATACGACTGCCCGTGCGGCAACACGGACGGTGTCGGCGGCTGTCGCAACAGCACCGGCGTCGGCTCTGCGCTCGGTGGCTTCGGCAGCGCGAGCTTGTCGGCCGACGACCTCACCCTTGCGGTGACGAACATGCCGCCCAGCGCTTCGGGTCGGTTGTACATGGGCGCGGGTGCTGTCGAAGTGCCCTTCGGCGACGGAGTCTTGTGTGCGGGCGGCGGCCGATACGGACAGTTCCGCTTCCCGATCCAGAGCGCCGACACGGGCGGGAACTTCCAGTTCGGACCCGGCATCGGACAGTTCGCACAGAACCACTTCACTCCGCTCGGAACGATCCACGCGGGACAGACGTGGCACTTCCAAGGCTGGTATCGAAATACCGTCGGACCCTGCGGGTCGGGCTTCAACACGACCAACTCGTTCGACGTGACCTTCACGCCCTGACGTCTGCCGGACGGGACGTGACGCGAGCCCGGACCGTGTGGTCCGGGCTCGATCCTTATACGGGGGCCCCTAGCAGGCCTCATACGGGGCCAGTGGGCAGGCGTCATACGCTTGCCCGCGAGCAGCCGCAGCGCGGCTTCGAGCAGGACCTATTCAGACTCTTCGAGCAGGACCGCGAGGCGCGCGATCGCGCGCGAAAGGAGTGAGCGCGTGGCGACCTCGGTGCGATCCATCGTCAGCGCGACCTCCGCGTGCGAGAGGTTGGCGACGCGCGCGAGCAGGATCACGCGGCGCTGGTCCTCCGAGAGCTCCGCGAACGCGCGCTCGATGCGCTCGAGCTCTTCGCGGCCGGCGGCGACGCGGCTCGGCGTCATCAACGTCCCGTATGCCTCGATCAACTCCGGATCGTCGGCTTGCCCGACTTCCTTCGCGGTGTCGCGACGCAGGCGCGCCCAAAACCGTCCGCGGTCGCGGATCTTGTTCTCGGCGCGCTTGCACAACCACGCGCGCAATCCATCGTCGCCGCCGGTGAACCGACTCGCGTCGGCCAGCGCCTCGCGCACGACCGACTGCGCGATGTCGATGCTGTCCTCGCGCGCGCGCAAAGCGCGGCCTAGGCGCAAACGCACGTACGCACGCAATGCACCCATCTGGTCGGCGATGCGCTGCGCCTCGTCGCGCTGCTTGGGGTCTTGGTCGGACATGCGCATCGAGAGTATCTCAAGCCTGCCTTCGGGATACTCTGTGTCGTGACGGCCATGAAGAGCGACCGGCGATGACCCCCGATCGAAACCAAGATTTCGAGACGATCCTGGCGGCCTGCATCGACGAGGCGGGCCGGAACGACAAGTGGTCGCTCGACGCGGTCTGCGCGCAGCATCCCGAGCACGCGGCGCGATTGCGTGCAAACCTGTCACGGCTGCAATCGATGGGTCTCTTCGATGCGAGCTCGACGGCGGCAGTGCCCGATCGCGTGGGGAAGTACGCCATCGTCGCTCGGCTCGGTCGCGGCGGAATGGGCGTCGTTTACCTGGCGCGCGATCCGCGCGACGGCCGGCTCGTCGCGTTGAAGATGGGTCCGGCTCCGCTCGAGCCAGGCGATCACACGGCGACGCGCTTCGAGCGCGAGACGCGCGCGTTCGCGAACCTGTCGCACTCGAACCTCGTGCACGTCCTCGACGTCGGAACGATCGACGGGCGGCCGTACTACACGATGGAGTACGTGCCGGGCGCGACGCTGGCCGAGATCGTCGCGCGGTTGCAGGCCAGCAGTGAAGCGAACCCGCGCGACGTCGACGTGGCTCGTGCGATCGTGCGCGAGGGCGCTTCGCGCGCGTCGAGCGAAACGCCGGCGCGTTCGTCCGGGCCGGCGGATTCGGACGCATTCGGACGCACGTGGGTCGAGTTCGCGTGCCGCTGCGTGCTCGACGTCGCGCGCGCGCTCGAGCACGTGCACGCGCAAGGCATCGTCCACCGCGACGTCAAGCCCGCCAACGTGATCGTGCGCACGGACGGGCGCGCGATCCTGTTCGATCTCGGCCTCGCACGCCTCGACGAGGGTCCGGGCATCACGCGCAGCGGCGACTTCGCGGGCACGCCGCACTACGTTTCGCCCGAGGTCGCGCGCGGCGACGCCCGGAAGGCGGATGCGCGCTCCGACGTGTTCTCGCTGGGCGTCACGTTGTTCGAGCTACTCACGCTGCACCGTCCGTTCGAGGGCGAAAGCGCGACGCAAGTGTTGGCGGCGATCACCGAACGCGAGCCGCCGTTGTTGCGGCAAGTGGATCCCGAGCTGCCGCGCGATCTCGAGACGGTTTGTTCGAGCGCGCTCGAGAAGGATCCGGCGCGACGCTATGCGTCGATGGACGATTTTGCGGCCGATATCGAGCGTTTCCTGGCGTTCCAGCCTGTCCGCGCGCGGCCCGTGAGCACGCTGCAGCGCGGCTTGCGCTTCGCGCGTCGGCGTCCTGCGCTCGCAGCGGCGGTCGTGCTCGGTGCCGTGGTCGTCGTCGGTTTCCCGGTGGGTTTGCTCGTCACGAACCACGTCATCAGCGGTGAGCGCGACCGAGCCGAGCTCGCCGCGCACGAAGCGCAGACGCAGCTGCAGACGAGCACGCACGTCGTCGAGTTCCTCACCGACCTGTTCCACCTGCAACCGGGACGACCGCACGATCTGCGCGCGACGGAGATGCTCGAGCGCGGCGCGCGTGCCGCGCAGAGCGAGTTCGGCGAGCAGCCCCTCGTGCGCGCGGCGTTGCTCGAGTCGCTCGGACGGGTGTACGCGAGCTCGGGTGACAATGAGAGCGCGCTCAACCTTCTCGATCGGTCCCTTGCGATCCGGCAAGGCGAGCTGGGTGAAGAGCACTCCGACACGGCGCGCACGCTCGAAGCACTCGGCATCGTGCACCTGCAGGAGGGCGACGCGAGCTCGGCGCGGGCGTTGTTCCAGCGCGCGCTCGTTTCGGCGACGCACGCACGCGTGCAGCAGCCCCGCCTCGCGGCGACGATCCGCGCGCGGCTGGGCGACGTGCTGCTGCAGCTCGGTGACACTTCGCACGCGCGCGACGAGCTCGAGCTGGCAGCGCGCGACATGAGCACGGCGGGCAACGATCCGATGTTCGCGCGCGTGCTCGAGAGCCTGGGACGTTCGCAGACGGCACAAGGACAGATCGACGAAGCCGCGAAGAACCTGCAGCACGCGCTCGGGATCCTGAGCCAGGCCTTCGTCCCCGACCTCGAGGCGCGCGCACGCGTGCTCGATGCGATCGCGGACGTGCGCGATGCGCGCGGGGCGCACGACGAAGCCGCTTCGCTGCGCGCGCAAGCAGCGCGGTTGCACGAGGGATCGCATGCGCGTGCCGCAGCCGCGAACCCGGCCGTCGAGTGGAGCGTGTCGGACGGGGAGCGCCTGCTCGCCGCGTTCGCACCGCCCTGGCAGCGTGACTACGACCGTACGTTCCAGACGGGGATCACAGCCCTGCAATCCGGCGACAAGGATCGCGCGATCGAGTCCTTCCGACATTGCCTCGAGCTGCGTCCGCACAATCCGGTGTGCGCGTACAACATCGCCTGCGCCTACACGAACGCGGGCGAAATCGACGCGGGGCTCGAGTGGTTGTCGCAGGCCGTCGACCTCGGCGCGGGACGATCGCCCGATCTCACTGCGGTGATCGAAGGGGATTCCGACATCGCGAAGCTTCGGGCACAACCGCGCGGCGCCGTGCTGCTCGAGAAAATGCACGCCGATGCTCACGTCGCGGATCCGGCGCCGAAGTCGTTCGTGCCGTCGGTTGCCGCGCCCGACGCCGGGTTCCCGCTCGTCGTGTTGCTGCGCGAATGTCCTTCGGAGGATGCGAGCTGGAACGCATGGATGGAACATGCACGTTCGCTCGGCGTTGCGTTGCTCGCGCCGTCGGCACACTGGATCGTCGGCGACGGTGCCGACCCCGCTCGCGTGTGGGTCGCGACGACGTCCGATTTCGCCAAGCGTCCGTGGGCGTACGAGGAGCCGATCGTGGCCGCGTTGACCACGTTCAGCGAGAAGAACCGCATCGATCCTGCGCGGGTTTTCATCGTCGGCGAAGGCAGCGGTGCGCTGGTCGCGTTCGATCTCGCCGCGCGTGCGCCGGGCCTCGTGCGTGGTGCGTTGATCGTCGACGGAGCGGTGCACGCAGCTCTCTCGTCCGAGAGCGCAGCGACGGCGGCGGCGGCGGGGTCGACGGTGAGGGTGCTGGTCGGAGCGACGGCACACGGCGGTGAAGCCCACGAGCTGTTCGAACGGTTCCTCGCGCACTGCGGTTTCGGCACGGACATGACCAGCGTGATCGAGCACGGATCGTTCGGCGGCGAAGTGCTCGGCAAGGCGTTGGCGGAGCTGATCGCTACGGCGCCGCAACAGCGCTGAAGATCGAAACACTGTCGGCGCCGGCAGCTCGTGCCTGGCGCCGGTTGCCGGTATTCCCGGCAACCGGTGCCTGGCTCGGGCTGCCCAACCCGCTCATTTCGGTAGGGCGGGCGGAGCCAGGCACCGATCGCCGGGACTACCGGCTCTCGGCGCCAGGCACCACCCGCGCGCGTGCTCACTCCACCGGAAGCTCCGCGAGCATG